>DATJVF010000336.1:0-3105 GCA_035501995.1 Anaeromyxobacteraceae bacterium | reverse complement strand
CGGCCCGCCGGCCGCGGCCACCGGCTCCTCCCAGGGGAGGTCCTCGGCGCAGGCCGGGAGGACGCCCTTCGCGAGCACGCGTCGCCAGGCGACGAAGCGCTCTTCGGCGGCGCGGAGCGTCTCGCGGGCCGAGGGACCTTTAACCACCGTCGCGCCCGGGAAGGCCTGCCGGCTCACCGTGAGCAGCTCGCCCTCGGAGAGGATGAGGAAGCCGGCCGGGGGGAGATCCTCCCCCCGCCCCAGCATCGAGGCGTAGAGGGCGATCTGGAGGCCCGTGCCCTCCTCCAGGGCCTCGCGCCGGAAGCGGCCGCCCGAGAGCTTGAGGTCGAGGAGGCCGGCCTCCCCCTTCCGCTCCAGGACCAGGTCCACCAGGCCACGGACCTTGAAGCCGGCGAAGGTCCCCTGGACCTCCTCCTCGGCGGCGCGGGGGGTCCACCGCCCGGCCTTGAGGTGGCGGACCAGGGCGGCGGCGGCGCTGCCGACGAGGGATCGGGCGGCCGCGCGCTCGACCTCGCTCCCGGGCCGGACGAGCGGCGCCGCCTCGAGCGCGACCCGCGCGTCGAAGGCCCTCTCGGCCCAGCGCGTGGCCTCTTCGGGCTCCGCTGCGCCGAGGTCGAGCGCCCCGTCCCCGAGGAGCATGTCCTCGAGGAGGCGGTGCGCGAACTCGCCGAGGAGCCGATCGCCGGCCGGGAGGTCGAGGCCGCTCCCCGGCCGAAGCTGCGCCTGGTGCTCGAGGGCCCAGCGGAAGGGGCATCCGAGCAGGGCCTCGAGCGAGGTCGCCGAGAGCGGCCCGTGCGGCTCGAGCGTCGCCGGCGCGACCGTCCAGACCGGGCGGGGCGCGATGGGGGCGGCCGCCGGGAGCTCCTCGGTCGCGAGGGCCACCCGTCCACCGGGTCCGGAGAGCAGGCGCTCCGATCCCACGGTGCAGGCCGCGAGGCCCCCCGGGACGAGGCGGGCGAGGAGCTCGTCGGCGAGGGGGTGGGGGCCCACCGGCTCGGCCCCCTCGAGCCGCCAGCGGACCAGCGCGACCCGCTCGCTCGCGAGGAGCAGCGGACGCTGCCAGCCCCAGGCCTCGAAGCGTCGCGACGCGGCCGGCTCGGCGACGCGGAGGCCGGCTTCGGCGAGGGCGCCCTGCTCCGGGCCGGTCCAGGGTTCGGCGGGCGGTCCCTCGCCGGCGCCTTGGACGAAGCCGAACCAGAGCACGGCGGACGAGCCCGGCAGGACCCCCGCCGGCGCGCTACAGACCGCCGGCCTCCCGGCCTCCGCGCCGAAGGGCGCGACCTCCGCGCCTGCTCCGGTGGCAAGATGGTGGAGCTCTGCGAGCGCGTGTTCGGCGATGGCTTCCTCGGCGGGGAGGGCGGCCAGCATCCGCTCGAGCCGGCGCGACGTCGTGGCCGCGTGTGACCACAGGCCGGCCTCGAGGGGTTCGCCCCGCTCGTCGGCGCCCCGGGCCCGGGCGCTCGCCCACTCCGCGACGTGGCCGCACAGGGCCGCCGCCCTCGAGGCCGGCATCCCGACCTGCGGATCGTAGGTCTCGCCCCCGAACCAGCCCTCGATGCGCTGGCGGAGCGAGGCGGCCGCGCCGGGGTGAGCCCGGTCGGCCTGCTCCTCCTCGCGGACCGCCTCGGCGATCGCCTCTTGCCAGGCCGGGCTACCGATGCCCGGCATGCGGCCCAGGGCCGAGAGCAGCCTTCGCCGGGCACGCCCCGGGAGGGGCGCACCGGGGAGGAGGAGCAGCTCGGCGGCGCGGAAGGGATCGCGGGGCTGGAACGCCAGGGCCAGGCGGAGGGCCAGGAACTGGCAGTGCGGACGCAGCGGCGAGGAGGACGCGAGGCCGAGGGTCGGGAGCCCCTGCCGCGCGAGCGCTCCGTCCAGGATCCCCGCATGCTCCCCGACCACCGCGGTGGTGTCGGCGAGCGGGAAGGACCTCAGCATGCCGGCCGCGAGCTCCGATGCCTCGATGGGCGTGTCGGCCTCGAGGAGGAGGAAGGAACCGTCCCCCGAGAGACGGGCCCGGGGGGCCGCGGGGTCGAGGAGGACCCGCTGGAGCCGGCCGAGGTCGGTGGCGGAGGGGGCCATCCGGCAGTCCGGAGCCGGCCCGGCGACGCTCGCGCCCGCGCCGGCCAGGGCATCGAGGAGCGCGAGCAGGCGCGGCGGGAACGCCTCGCGCGGCGCGGCGAGCTCGATGGCGAGGGGGTGCGCGAGCTCGCCCGCGCGCAGGACCGCGGCCGACAGCGCCTGCAGCACGTCGCCCAATCCGGGCGGGACGGGAGGGCGTTCGAGGGCCTCGACCGCGGCGAGGTCCTCGAGCCGAGAGCTGCCCCGCAGCCGCTGCCCGTTCCAACCCGAGAGCCACAGCCGGTCGCGCAGGGTGAGGAGGTAAGAGGCCACCCCGAAGAGGTCGGCCTGGCGTGAGAGGGAGTAGGAGCGCCGGCCGTCGTCGTGGCGCGCAAGGCGCGCCGCGAAGGCGGCCACCCGCTCCGAGGCGGGGGCGGGGCTCGAGGCGTGCCCGAGGATGCGCCCGACCCGGCGCACCAGGCCGAGCGGGCCCACGCAGTCCCACCCCGCGCGGGCCTCGCCCGGATAGAGCGCCTGTCGCCAGGAGCTGCCGCCATCGGCAGGGACGAGGAGGAGGGATAGCATGCGCTCTTGACCAGCCCATCATACGAGCGGTGACGGACAATAGGCGCGCGGGGCTCCCGCCGCTCGGGGCTCGGGAAGGCCCGCTTTGGTCGGGAGGAGGGACGGCTGTCACCGGGGACGGGGTCCCGGCGTTGGTCGGGTGGACGCCTCGAAGACCAGGAGATCGACCATGACCACCGCTCCCGCCCTCACCCCCGACGACCACGTTCCCCCGAGCCACGGCGGCCGCCTCGTCTCGGCCGACGGACGAGCGCTCCCGCTCCGCGGGACGAGCCTCGCCGCCGACGCCCGGGGCGGGATCGTCCGCGTACGGCTCGAGCAGCGATTCAAGAACCACTACCCCGAGCCGCTCTCGGTGACCTACCTCTTCGCCCTCCCGCACGCGGGGGCGGTGAGCGGATTGGCCTTTCGCGCCGGGGACCGGCGCGTGGTCGGCGAGATCGACCGGCTCGCGGCGGCCCG
>DATJVF010000335.1:0-8823 GCA_035501995.1 Anaeromyxobacteraceae bacterium | reverse complement strand
GAGGAGGGCGGTGCGGCGGTGGCCGTAGCGGACCGTGAAGTAGGCCGCGGCGCCCTGCACCAGCTGGGCCACCACCGGGAGGGCCGCCATCATCCCGACCAGCTTGGCGCTCATCCCGAGGTAGAGCGCCCACCCGGTGAGGGCCGCCCCCCCGCAGCAGGCACCCACCACCTCGGCGGCGGCGCCCTCGCCGGTGCAGGCGGCGAGGGACCTCCTCGTGAGCGACCGGCGCGGACGTGAGCAGGGGGGTGGAGCCACGGCGGAGTACGGTCCGAAGCTTAGCAGGCTCCGCTGCGCGCCCTCAACGTGTGGAGGGCGCGGCGGATGTGCGGCCTCCGCGCACCGGGACCGCAGCGAGCGTGGAGCCGACCTCCCTCGGCGGCGCGCGGCCGTTCGCCCCGGGGCGATCCCCGGGCGCCCGACTCGCCCACGGGTCTCGGCGCCCCTTGGAAGAGCCCCGGCGCGGCGCGCCCTCCCGAGGCCCCTCGCCCTCGGGGCAAGGCCTGCGCCGCCCGATCTGCGCTAGACTCCCCCTCCATGGAAGCGCAGACGCAGGGGCCCATCAGCGAGGAGATGTTCCACTCCTTCCTGCAGCTGGCCGTGAAGCGGCAGGCGAGCGACGTGCACTTCGAGGTCGGCTACCCGCCGACCTACCGGGTGTTCGGCGAGCTCCTCTCCGCCAAGTACCCGCCGCTCACGCACGAGGACACCGAGGCCATCGCCAACTTCGTCCTGCAGGCGCCGGGCTCGGGGTTCACCCCGCTCGACTTCCGCGAGGTGGACCGGAGCTACTCGCTCCCGGGCGTGAGCCGCTTCCGCGCCTCCATCTTCAAGCAGCGCGGGAGCTGGGGGGCGGTCATGCGGACCATCCCCTTCGCCATCCCGGACTTCGCCTCGCTGAACCTGCCGGCGGTGGTGCAGACCATCGCCGAGGCGCGGCGCGGGCTGGTGCTCGTGACCGGGGCCACCGGCAACGGCAAGTCGACCACCATCGCCGCCATCATCAACCACATCGTCCAGCAGGAGCGCCTCCACGTGGTGACGGTGGAGGACCCCATCGAGTTCATCTTCCAGGGCGGCAAGGGACTCGTCATCCAGCGCGAGGTCGGTGCCGACACCGCCAATTACTCGGACGCCCTCCGGGCCGCCCTGCGCCAGGACCCCGACCTCATCATGGTCGGGGAGCTGCGCGACCGCGAGGCCACCGACATCTGCCTCAAGGCGGCCGAGACCGGCCACCTGGTCATCACCTCGCTGCACACCCCGGACGTGGTGCGCTCCATCGGGCGGGTGGTGGGGCTGTTCCCCGCCGACGAGCAGGAGACGGTGCGGGCGAGGCTCGCCGACAACCTGCAGGCGGTGGTCTCGCTGCGCCTCCTCCTGCGCGCCGATGCCGCCGGGCTCATCCCGGCCGTCGAGGCCCTCCTCGCCACCTCCACCGTCCGCGAGGCCATCCGCGACGGCGGCTCGCGGGTGCAGGAGCTCAAGCGGTACATGGAGACGGCCGGGGCCGACCTCGGCATGCACAGTTTCGACCAGTACCTCTACAAGCTGCACGAGGCGAAGCGCATCTCGCTCGACACCGCGCTCGGGAACGCCACCCACCGCGCCGACCTCGAGCGCCGCATCCTCATCGAGACCGGAGGCCGGGGCACGTGAGGCCGTCTCGGCCCTAGCTCCCGCACCCCATGACCCCCTCGAGCGGCCAGCTGCTCTCGCGCGCGCTCCTCGTCGGCCAGGACGCCGAGGTGGCGGCCGCCCTGCACCTACACCTCGAGCGGGCGAGCTGGTCGCTCTTCTGCCTGCCCTCCCCGGAGGCGCTCGACGGCGTCCTGCGCGCCATCGCCCCCCACGCCATCATCCTGGTCCTGCCCGCCCAGCCCGACGCCAGCTGGGGCGGCGCCCTCACCGCCGCCGCCGGGGCGGCGCGGGTCGGGGTGCGGGTGGTGGTGGTCGCCCCCTCTCGCGAGGTGGTCGAGCCCCTCGCCGCGGTGGCCGGCGCCGAGCGCGCGCTCGCGCGCGCCGAGGTGCTGGCCCGCCCCCTGTCGGTGGTGGAGCGGGCCGGCCCGGTCGCGAGCCCGAACCCCGCGCCGGCCCCGGCCCGGGCGGCCCCGGCGTCGCCGCGGCCGCCCCCGGCCGACCCGGCCCAGGGCGGCGCACCCCCGCCCCGCTCCAACGTCGACCTCATGGCCCTCATCGACGAGGAGCTCGTCGACGAGCCGCGCAGCCGGCCGCACGTCACCCGCGTCGAGGTGAACGTGAGCCTCGTCTCGGAGCACAACTTCTACGTGGGCCCCACCCGGCGGGTCGACTCGGGCGGGGTCTTCATCTCGACCGTGTTGCCGCCCCCGGTGGGCACGCGGCTCCAGGTCCGGCTGGGCCTCGCCGACGGCCGCAAGCTCGACCTCGAGGGCGAGGTGGTCTTCATCCGCGAGAAGAGCGCCATCAGCGGCCGGCAGCCGGCCGGCTGCGGGATCAAGCTCTACAGCCTGCCCGGCTGGGCGGTGGAGGCCATCGACCGCTTCCTGCTCGCCCGCCCGCCCATCGTCTACGTCCCGCGGTAGCCCTCCCCTGGCGGTCAGTCCTCCACCGCGCGATCGGTGCGCCGGACGCCGAGGAGGTAGGGCTGGATGAACTGGTCGAGATCGCCGTCGAGGACGTCGTCCACCCGGCCGGTCTCGACCCCGGTCCTCAGGTCCTTCACCAGCCGGTAGGGAGCGAGGACGTAGCTCCTGATCTGCGAGCCGAAGTTGATGTCCTTCTTGGCCGCCTCGTCGGCGTCGCGCAGCACCTGGCGCTTCTTCTCCTCGTACTCGTAGAGGCGGGAGCGCAGGATCTTCCAGGCCATGGAGCGGTTCTTCTGCTGGCTGCGCTCGTTCTGCATGGCCACCACGATGCCGGTGGGCAGGTGGGTGATGCGGACCGCGGAGTCGGTCTTGTTCACCTTCTGGCCGCCGGCGCCGGAGGAGCGGTAGGTGTCGATCCGCACCTCGGATTCCTTGATCTCGACGACGATGTCGTCCTCGATCTCGGGGGTCACGTCCACCGCGGCGAAGCTCGTCTGGCGGCGGGCCGCCGCGTCGAAGGGGCTCATGCGCACCAGGCGGTGGACGCCCTTCTCGGCCTTCAGGAACCCGTAGGCGTGATCGCCGCGGGCGAAGAAGGAGGCCGACGACACCCCGGCCTCCTCGCCGGCCACGAGGTCGGCCGGCTCGACCGCCCAGCCCTTGCGCTCGCAGTAGCGGGTGTACATGCGGTACAGCATGGCCGCCCAGTCCATCGCCTCCACCCCGCCCGCCCCGCTCTTCACCTCGACGATGGCGCCCGAGCGGTCGTGCGGCCCGGAGAGCATGCGCTGGAACTCGAGGGCCGCGACGTCCCTCTCGAGCTTCGTCGCCTCCAGGGCCGCCTCGGCCCGGCTCCCCTCGTCCTCGGCCTCCTCGGCGAGCTCGTGGAGCGCCCGGGCGTCGAGGAGCGCCCGCGCGGCGCGGTCGAATTCCCCCACCGCTCCCTCGAGCTGGGCCCTCTCCTTCAGGAGGGCCTGGGCCCGCTCGTTGTCGTTCCAGAAGCCCGGGCCCTCGGAGAGGCGAGCGATCTCCGCCGCCCGCGAGCGCTTGCGCTCGACGTCAAAGCGACCCCCGGAGCGCCTCGAGGCGCTTGCCCAGCTCGGAGAGGTTCTCGGCGGTGGACGCGGCCATGGTTCTACCCGACGGCTCCTCCTCGCGGCCCTCCCCGCCGCACGAGCGCGAGGCCGAGGGCGGCAGCCCCGTAGAGGCTGGCCGCGAAGGCGAAGAGGTCGCCGAATCTAGTGTAGAGGGTGCGGCCTTGCAAGAGCGGCACCTCGCCCACGAGGACCCGCGGCGGTTCCTCGGGGTCGGGCGCGAGGTCGGGGTCCACCGGCCCCAAGGGGAGCGCCCCCGGCTGCACCTCGCCGGTGGGGTCGATGAGGGCCGAGATCCCGGCGTAGGCCGGCCGCGCCACCGCCCGCCCGGCCTCGATGGCCCTGATCCGCACCATGGCGAGGAACTGGTAGGGCCCGGAGGAGTAGCCGTACCAGGCGTCGTTGGTGGGGTTCACGAGGAGGTCCGGGTCCATCGCCGCGAAGGCCACGTTCACCTCGGGGAAGATGGCGTCGTAGCAGATCATGGGCGCGAGGCGCACCGGCGGCGCACCCGGCGCGGGCTCGAAGGACAGCACCCGAAGCCGCTGGCCCGGGATCTGCTGCACCATCTCGGGCACCACCGAGCGGAGCACGCTCCGCAGGAAGGACGGCACGTACTCCCCGAAGGGCACGAGGTGGTGCTTGGAGTAGGCCCCCTCGACCGAAAGGTCGGGCCGGAGGAGGAAGATCGTGTTGGCCCCGATGGCCTCCCTCCGCCCCCCGGGCAGGCGCTCCTCGCGGTAGGTACCGGCGCCGAGGAGGAGGTGAGCCCTCGCGAGGGCCACGAGCCCGATGCGCGGGCCGGCGAAGCTCTCGAGCGCCGGCGGGACGAGGAAGGGGTAGGTGGCCTCGGGCCAGGCCACCAGGTCGGCGCCCCGGCGGTCGGCCTCCAGGGTGAGGGGCAGGTAGCGGGAGAGGATGTAGTCCGCGTAGGCGAGGTGCTGGTTCTTCACCGACTGGTTCACGTTCCCCTGCACGAGGGCCACCTTGAGCCTGCGGGCGAGCGCGGCGCGCGCCCGCACCTCCCCGAGGTGCACCCGCCCGTAGACCAGCACCAGGGCGAGGAGGACCAGGGTCGCGCCGAGCGTGCGGAGGGGGAGCCTGGAGCGGTCGGAAAGGGCGCGCAGGAGCGCGTGGAGCGCGGCGTTCACCAGGACCACCAGCGCCGCGATCCCGTAGACCCCGGTCAGCGAGGCGAGCTGGGCCACCGTGGGGTGGCGGGCCTGCAGGTAGCCGAGGTCGGCCCAGGGGAAGCCGGTGAAGAGGTAGTTCCGCAGGAGCTCGGTCCCCGCCCACACCGCCGGCAGGTGGGTGGCGAAAGGCCAGCCGAGGCGGCTCTTGATGGTGAAGGAGGCGTAGAAGGCGAGGGCCCAGTGAGCGGCCATGTAGCCCACGAGGAGCGTGAGCCCGAGGAGCGCCAGCGGGAAGGATACCCCGCCGAAGGCGGTCATGGCGTGGTTCACCCACCAGATGGAGGCGTAGAAGTAGGCGAGGCCCGCCAGCATCCCGACCCCCAGCGCCTCGCGCCCGCTGCGCGCCCGGTCGAGCGCCAAGAGGGCCGGCACGAGCCCGACCCAGGCGAGCGCCTCCAGCCGCCCCGCCGGATCGATCTCCGAGAGCGAGAGGAGCGGGATCACCTGCGGCAGCGCCAGCGCGAGGAGGATCCCGGAGGCCACCGCGAGGAGGGCCCGGCGCGAGAGCGCGCTCAACGCGCGCTCCCCCTGGTGCGGGCGGCCCTTTTCCTCCGCGCCCTCGCGGGCTCTACCCCGTCCCCGGGCGGCGCGACGAGGCCCTCCCCGATCAGGGCGGCCTCCGCCGCGGCCATGCGGCGCGCCTCGCCCGGACGGTGGTGGTCGTGGCCGAGGAGGTGCAGGATCCCGTGGGCGAGGTAGCGGTCGAGCTCGTCCTTCACCGCCCGGCCGGCCGCGCGGGCCCGCCGCTCGGCCGTGTCGAGCGAGAGGGCGACGTCGCCGAGGAGCTTCCCGGCCCGCGCCTGCGGGAAGGAGAGGACGTCGGTCGCGCGGTCCTGGCCGCGGAAGGTGCGGTTCAGGCGGCGCATGGCCGCGTCGCCGACGAGGTAGAGCGAGAGGTCCGCCCCGGGCCGCCCGAGGGCCTCGAGGAAGCTCTGGGCCCGTGCCCGCAGGAGGCGAGCGAGGCGTGCTCCCCGCTTCGGCTCGCTGCGCACCTCCACGCTCACAGGCGCAGGCGCTCCGGGGTGACGAGCGCCAGCGAGACCTCGCCCTCCACCTCGCCGCGGCCCGTCTCCTCCTCGCCCTGCTCGCGCACCCGGTAGACCTCCTCGAGGCCGGCCAGGAGGGCGAGCGCGACGGTGTTGAGGTCCTTCAGGGTGAGGGCGCACTCCTCGAGCTGTCCCTCGCTGAAGATCTCGTTGATGCGCTTGTGGACGAGGGCCCGCAACCCCTCGGTGGTGGGCTCGGGCAGGGCACGGGCGGAGGCCTCGCAGGCGTCGGCCATCATGATGAGCGCGGCCTCGCGGCTCCGGGGCCGCGGGCCCGGGTAGCGGAAGACGGTCTCGTCGGGGGCGAGCCCCCCCTCCCCATCGGCGCTGGCCCTGGCCTTGGCCTTGGCCCAGAAGAACGAGACGTAGCGGGTCCCGTGGTGCTGGCGGATGACGTCCACCACCTCTCGCGGCAGGCCGAAGCGGCGCGCCACCTCCACCCCGTCGGTGACGTGCCGCTTCACGATGAGTGCACTCATCGAGGGGGCGAGCTCCCCGTGCCGGTTCTCGCCGCGCTGGTTCTCCGAGAAGTAGGCCGGGTTCCGGATCTTGCCGAGGTCGTGGTAGTAGGCGCACACCCTGGCGAGGAGCGGGTTCGCCCCGATGGCTCGCGCGGCGCCCTCCACGAGCGACCCCACGATGACCGAGTGGTGGTAGGTACCGGGCGCCTGGATGATGAGGTCCTTCAGCGCCGGGTGGTTCAGGTTGGCGAGCGCGAGCAGCTTCAGGTCGGTGAGGTAACCGAAGGTCCAGTGCACGAGCGGCAGGGTGGCCATGGTGAGCACCGGCAGCAGGATGAGCCCCGCGAGCAAGGAGGCGAGCGCGGGCGCGAGCGCGCCGGCCGGGCCGCGCCCGGTGAAGAGGTGCATGGCGAGGACCAGCACCGCGCCGAGCGCCCCCACCGCCGCCCCCACCCGAAAGAGCGCCGGACGGTCGCGGGTGCCGGGGACGATCCCGGCCGCCAGCACCGAGGTGAGGGTGGCGTAGAGGCCGATGAGGACCGAGTTCGCCGCCACCAGGCCCACGAGCGCGCCGCTCGCCACCGCGAAGAGGAGCGCCACCTCCGCCGAGAGCACGCTACGGACCACCAGCGCGCCGGCCGCGAAGGGGACGAGGAAGAAGAAGGCCTCCGACGGCACCTGCGGGAACCGGTCGCGCAGGAGGTCGCCCACCGCCATCCCTCCTCCGGCGAGCCCCGCGCTCGCCAGGGTGGCGCAGGCGAGAAGCACCGCGTCCCGCCGCGAGGGGCGGAACCCGGGCACGTTGCGGCGCGCGTAGCGCCAGAGGAGGAGGAGGAGCGAGGAGACGAGCGCGATCGAGCCCAGCCGGGCGAGCAAGACCTGGCGCGGGCGGGTCTCGGCCCGGATGCCCCGGAACACCACCAAGTGCCGCTTCTCGATCACCTCGCCCTCGGAGATGATCTTGTCCCCCCGCTTCACCTCGATGACGACCGGCTTCACCCGCTCGGCCGCCTCCTGTTGGCGGCGGGCGGTCTCGGCGGGGTCGAAGACCAGGGTCGGGCGCACCAGCCCGGCCGCCAGGTGCCCGAGGGCCACCCGGAGGGCGGCGCTCTCGCCCTGGAGCGCCTCGGCGGCCCGCTCCACGTCGGCGCGCGCCGACCCCACCTCCCGCACCAGGGCGAGGTCGGTGAGGAGGTGCTCGGACTGCGGGACGCCCTGGCGCACCGCGCGAACCAGGAGTCCGCGCTCGCGAGCGGGGGCGAGGTCGCGCGGGTCCTGCACCAGGTTCCCGGAGAGGCCGTGCGAGACCAGGGTGACGAGGTCGCCCTCGAGCGCCTCGGAGAAGTGGCCCTCGGCGAGGGCGGCGAAGTCGTCGTCGGCCACGGCGAGGCCCAGGCGGGCCTCGAAGGCGCCGCGCTCCGGGGCGTAGAGCCTCTGCGGGTCGGGCGGCGGCTCGTGCCGGCGCACCTCCCTCGGGGTGAGCGGCCTCGGTTCCGGCACGGCCGAGCGGACGAACACGAAGGCCGCCCGGACGCGCTGGGCCGCCTCCTCGGCCGCCGCCTCGTCCCAGTCGAACACCGGCCGCTCGGCCGCCACGGCGGCCTTGCGCTGCTCCCCGGTCGCTTCCTCGTCGAGGATCTGGTGGTCGCGGTCGGCGCTGTAGGTGCCGAGGGCCACCGTCCCGAGCGAATCGTCCCCGGGCAGCCGCTCGGCGAGCGTCCCCGGGGCGAGCAGGTAGGCCGAGGCGGCCGCCACCAGCGCGACGAGCACGCCTCCCAGCGCGGTCTGCCCCGCCCTGGCCGAGGTCGAACGCTCGGCGAGGCGCGCCAGGAGCCCGGGCGGCGTCTGCGAGGGATCGGGGGAACTCAAGGGATGCTCAGGTTTGCACCCGCGGCGGCGGAAGGCAAACGGTTTCGCGGGAACGCCCGGCGCGACCGCCGCCGGTCCGGGAGCGGCCGGACGCCCTCCTAGTCGCCACCCAGGCCCTCCCCGGGGCGCGCGGCGCGCGCCGCCTCGCGGGCCGTTCGCTCCTCCTCCGCCCTCGCCTTGCGCTCGGCGTCGAAGGCGTCGTAGGCGCGCACCACCTCCTGCACGAGCGGGTGACGCACGACGTCGACCTCGCTGAAGGAGCAGAAGGCGATGCCCTCGATCCCGCGCAGGACCTTCTGCACCTCGAGGAGCCCGCTCGCCCGGCCCTGGGGCAGGTCGACCTGGGTGACGTCGCCGGTGATGACCGCCTTCGAGCCGTATCCTCGGCGGGTGAGGAACAGCTTCATCTGCTCGGAGGTGGTGTTCTGCGCCTCGTCCAAGATGACGAAGGAGTCGTTGAGGGTCCGGCCGCGCATGAAGGCGAGCGGGGCCACCTCGACGGTGCCGCGCTCGATGAAGGCCGAGGCCTTCTCGTAGTCCACCATGTCGAAGAGGGCGTCGTGGAGCGGGCGCAGGTAGGGGTTCACCTTCTC
>DATJVF010000334.1:0-10875 GCA_035501995.1 Anaeromyxobacteraceae bacterium | reverse complement strand
GACGTCGGCCAGGAACTCGCGGCCATCGAAGAGCGCGTACGCCCCCACCCCCCCGGCGGTGGGCGTGCTCGGCGCCCCCGAGTTCGAGGCGATGAGGCCCTCGAGGCGCAGCCCGAACCAGGGGAGCGGCCGGCCCTCGCCGCGCGCGGCTCCGGGGAGCGCTAGGGCGGCGAGGAGGGCGAGGTGCGCGAGCCGATACCGCATGGCCGGATTGTATGCGCCCGGGGGCTCCTGCCCATTTCTCGTCCGGCCCCGGGGAGGAGAGCCCGCCCTCCTCGGCTCTTTCGAAGGGGCGAGCCCTCGCTCGCGGGGCCCCTCTCCCCTGCCCTGCACCTCCCGGAGGGGGAGCGGGGCCCTTCGCCACACGGCCTTTCTGGGACGTTCGCGGGTTCCTCGCCCGGGTTAGGGGGACCGCTCCGAATTCATTCGTTCTATCGCCGTCGTCTCTTTTCGAGGAAGGGGAGGTAAAGACATGGCTACCGTCACGCTCAAGGGGACTCCGTTTCACACCATCGGGGAGCTGCCGGCGCTCGGCGCCAAGGCACCCGACTTCAGGCTCGTGGACGGCGACCTGAAGGACGTCACCCTCGCGAACTACCGAGGCAAGAAGAAGGTCCTCAACATCGTGCCGAGCCTCGACACGCCGACCTGCGCCACCTCGACCCGCAAGTTCAACGAGAAGGCCGGCTCGCTTTCGAACACCGTGGTGCTCGTCATCTCGGCCGACCTACCCTTCGCGGCGAAGCGCTTCTGCACGACCGAGGGCCTCGCGAACGTCCACCCCCTCGCCCTCATGCGTTCGCGCGATTTCGCCAAGGATTACGGGGTTCTCCTCACCGATGGCCCCCTCGCCGGCATCACCGCCCGGGCAGTCGTGGTCCTCGACGAGAACGACAAGGTGATCCACCGCGAGCTCGTCACCGAGATCGCCCAGGAGCCGAACTACGACGCGGCCCTGAAGGCCGTCCGCTAGGCGCGCTCCTCCGCCGCACTCGGGACCTGGAAAGGGGGTTGGCTGGGGTGAAGCCTCCCCCTTTTGGCTACCCTCCGTGAGCGGTTCGCGAACGACTCGCGCGCCTTTGACGATACCCGTTGCCCGGGGTAAACGGTCGCCGTAGGCTCGCCCCCCAGGGGTATGTCGTCCCAGGGAGGCTCCATGAACGCCCTCACACTCGTCTTCGTCGCGCTCGGCGTCTTCGCGATCGCCTACCGCTTCTACGGGCTCTTCATCGCGCGCCGGGTGCTGGCACTCGACCCCGACCGGTCTCCCCCCGCGGTGGCGCTCGCGGACGGGCACGACTACCACAAGACCAACAAGTTCGTCCTTTTCGGGCACCACTTCGCGGCCATCGCCGCCGCCGGCCCGCTGCTCGGCCCGGTGCTGGCGGCGCAGTTCGGCTACCTGCCCGGGGCGCTGTGGATCATCTTCGGCGCGGTGTTCGCCGGGGCGGTGCACGACATGGTGGTGCTGTTCGCCTCGGTGCGCCACCGGGGCAAGAGCCTCTCCCTCATCGCGGAGTACGAGGTCGGCAAGCGGGCCGGCAACATCGCCTCCTTCGCGATCCTCTTCATCCTGATCCTGACCCTGGCTGGCCTCTCCATCGCGGTGGTGAACGCCCTGCACGACAGCCCCTGGGGCACCTTCACGGTGGCGGCCACCATCCCCATCGCTCTGCTCATGGGCCTCTACCTCTACCGGTTCCGGGTGGGCGACGTCCTGGGGGCGAGCGCGATCGGGGTGGCGCTCCTGTTCCTGGCGCTCGTCGCCGGCCCCTACGTGGCGGCCAGCCCGGCCTGGGCGAGGGTCTTCACCCTGAGCAAGCACCAGATCGCGATCCTCATCACCCTCTACGGCTTCGTGGCCTCGGTCCTGCCGGTGTGGCTGCTCCTCTGCCCGCGCGACTACCTCTCCACCTACCTGAAGCTCGGCACCATCCTCATGCTGGTGGTGGGGATCGTCTGGGTGCACCCCAGCCTGCAGATGGCGGCGGTGACGCCCTTCGTCCACGGCGGCGGGCCCATCATCCCCGGCTCGGTCTTCCCCTTCATCTTCATCACCATCGCCTGCGGCGCCCTCTCCGGCTTCCACGCCATCATCGGGACCGGCACCACCCCCAAGATGATCGGGACCGAGCGGGACATCCCCTTCGTCGGCTACGGGGCCATGCTCACCGAGGGCCTGGTGGCCATCATGGCGCTCGTGGCGGCCTGCGTGCTCGTCCCCGCGGACTACTTCGCCATCAACGCGCCGGCGGCCGCCTTCGCCAAGCTCGGCATGGCCCCCGCCCACCTGGGAGAGCTCGCCAAGGCGGTCGGCGAGCAGCTGCAGGGCCGGCCGGGCGGCGCGGTCTCGCTGGCGGTCGGGATGTCCTACATCTTCTCGTCCATCCCGCTCATGAAGACCCTCACCAGCTACTGGTACCACTTCGCCATCATGTTCGAGGCGGTCTTCATCCTCACCGCCGTCGACACCGGCACGCGGGTGGGCCGCTACATGCTGCAGGAGATGGTGGGCAAGGTGGTCCCCAAGGTGAGCGAGAAGAAGTGGATGCCGGGCATCGTCCTCACGAGCGCGATCTTCACCGGCGCCTGGGGCGACCTGGTCTACACCGGCGACATCAGCACCATCTGGCCGCTCTTCGGCATGTCGAACCAGCTCCTCGCCACCTGCGCCCTCATCGTCTGCACCACCATGCTCATCCGGCTCGGCCGCGCTCGCTACGCCTGGGTGACCGCGATCCCCGGGCTGTTCATGATCCCGGTGGTGATGACGGCCGGCTACCAGAACATCGTCATGAACTACCTGCCGAAGGGGATCTGGCTCAACGTGGTGCTCTCGGCGGTGCTGATGGTCCTCATGGCCATCGTCTTCGTAGTGGCCTTCTATCGCTGGTACGAGCTCTTGAACGTGCGCGAGCGGGTGGCGGACGTCCACGGGGACCTGGTGCTGGCGGAGGTGCCCGAGTAGCGGGCCACGGCCCCGGGCCCTGTCGCCCGTCCGGCCCGGGGCTATACTCGCTGGCGTGGATGGCGGGATCTTCGCGCCGGCGCTCCTCGCCCTGTGCTTCGCCGCTCCGCCGGCGCCGGTGGCCCCGCCGCCTCCGGCGCCCCCCCGCCCACCCGTCGCGTCCGGCTTCACCGCCCTCGAGCCCGGGCTCGACCTCGGGCTCTTCCCCGGCCCCGCCAGCGCGCCCGGGGACGGCCAGGTGTGGGTGGCGCGGATCGACCCGGCCCGCTTCGAGCTCCGGCTCCTCAACGCCTCGGCGGGGGACGCCCGCCCCCACACGGTACGTGAATGGGCCCTCGCCGCCGGCGCGGTGGCCGGCATCAACGCCGGGATGTTCCAGACCGACGGGCTCACGAGCCTCGGCCTCATGCGCTCCCGGGCCCACCAGAACAACCCCCGCCTCTCCGGCCGGCTGAAGGCGGTCCTGGCCTTCGACCCCCTGCGCCCCGGCCTGCCCCGGGTGCAGATCCTCGACGGCGCCTGCGGCGAGCTCGACCCCTTCCCCACCGCCTACGGCACGCTCATCCAGTCGATCCGGATGGTCTCCTGCGACCGCAAGAACGTGTGGGCCCCCGAGGCGAGGCGCTTCAGCGCAGCCGCCATCGGCCTCGACGGGGCCGGGCGGGCGCTCTTCATCCACGCCCGCTCGCCCTACAAGGTCCACGACCTCATCGACGCCCTCCTGGCCCTCCCGCTCGACCTCAGGCGGGCCCTCTACGTGGAGGGCGGGCCGGAGGCGCAGCTCTACGTGCACTCGGGGGAGCGGGAGGTGGAGCGGCTCGGGGCCATCGAGGGCCAGACCGAGGAGCGCGGCCTCGCCTGGGAGGTTCCCAACGTGGTGGTGGCGGTGCGCCGCCCGTGAATGGCGCGGCCTGGCCGCGCTCCGCCCTTAGACGCGCTGCATCAGGGTGGCGCACTGTACCCAACAGGTCGGGCGGAGTGGCTGGGAACGCGAGGGCCCTCCCGTCTAGGCTGCTTCCCTAAGAGAAGCCTAGCCGGAGGAGACGACATGGCCACCATCGAAAGGCACGTCACCCGCGTGCTCACCGCGCTCGACGGCGGGAGCCCCTGCAGCGAGGCGGCGCGGCTCATGGCGGAGCAGAACATCGGCTCAGTGGCGGTGCGCGAGGGATCGCGGGTGGTGGGGCTCATCACCGAGCGCGAGCTGGTGCGCCGGGTGGTGGCGGGCGGGTCGCCGGCGAGCCTGCCCATCCGGGAGGCGATGAGCGAGAAGCTGCCCATGGTCTCGCCCCACTCGAGCGAGGCCGAGTGCACCGCGCTCATGCGCGACCACGGCACCCGCCACCTCCTCGTGGCCGAGCACGGGGAGGCGGTGGGCGTCATCTCCATGCGCGACCTCATCCGCCTCATGCTCGACGAGAAGGAGTGGCTCATCGGGCAGCTGCACAGCTTCATCGACGGCCACGACGGGCCGCGGGCCCAGACCGGCTGAGGGGCGGGCCCCCGCCGGGCTTCGAGAAAAGAAGCTACAATCCCGGGCATGGCACGCCGACGGGGTGGGGTGGAGCCCCCGGAGCAGACCTTCACCACGCCTCCGCGCCGGGACGACCGGGCGCAGAAGCGTCCCTACCTGCTCGTCCTCTCCGGGCCGCAGTTCGGCGAGCTCTTCGAGCTGACGCCCGGCCGCGAGATGACCATCGGCCGGCGCGCCGACGCCGACGTGCACATCCACGACGACGGGGTGTCGCGCCGCCACGCCACCATCTTCCCCGGCGAGGACGACGCGCGCCTCGTCGACCTCTCGAGCGCCAACGGCACCTACGTGGACGGGCAGCGGGTCGAGGCGCTGGTCCTGAAGGACGGCATGCGGTTCCAGCTCGGGGCGCACACCACCGTGAAGCTCGTCTACTCCGACGACGTGGAGGCCGAGTACCAGCGCAAGCTGGCCCAGGGCGCCCTGCTCGAGCCGCTCACCGGGCTCTACAACCGCCGCCACTTCATGGAGCGGCTCTCGGCCGAGCTGGCGGCGGCCGACCGGCACCGCCGGGCCCTCTCGGTGCTGCTCCTCGACGTCGACCACTTCAAGCAGCTGAACGACGAGCGGGGCCACCTGGCCGGCGACGAGGCCTTGAAGATGCTGGGGGCCACCCTCCGGGCGGCGGTGCGCAAGGAGGACGTGGTGGCCCGCTTCGGCGGCGAGGAGTTCGTGGTGCTGGCGCGGGAGACCGCGCTCGCCGGGGCGAAGACCCTCGCCGAGCGCATTCGCCGCTCGGTCTCCCGGGCCCGGGCGAGCTTCGACGGCCGGGAGATCGCGCTCACGGTGAGCGTCGGGGTGGCGGTGCTCTCCGGGCAGGAGGGCTACGAGCCGGGGCGCTCCGAGCAGAAGGTGCTGGGCCGCGCCGACCGCGCCCTCTACCGGGCCAAGGAGGGCGGGCGAAACGCGGTGGCCGTCGCCGACGAGGAGGGGTGAGGGCCCTGGCCCTCTCGGGCTTTGGCCTGCCCTTCACTTCGGATCGAAGGCCCCCACCGCCTTCAGGACCCGCAGGGCGGCCAGGTCGGCGTTCAAGGACTCGGAGACCTCGGTGAGCTCGGCCTGCAGGAGGGCGGTGTTGGCGTCGGAGACCTCGAGGTAGGTGGCCGCGCCGGCCTGGTAGTTCACGTTGACGAGGCGCTGGTTCTCCTGGGCGAAGGAGAGCTCCTCCTTGGCCTTCTCGCGGTTGGCGACCGCGCTGTCGAAGTCCAGCCGCGCCTGCTTCACCTCCTCGAGCGCCTTGGCGCGGGTGCTGGCGTCGCTCGCCAGGGCCTCGCGGATCTTGGCGTCGCTCTCCCGCAGGTCGCTCTCGCGGAGCAGGCCGTCGAGGAGGGTGAGGTTCAGGGAGAGCCCGACGGCCCAGGTGCTCGTCACCCCGGAGAAGCCGGCCGCGTTCGAGTACTGGTAGCGCCCGAAGGCGCCCAGGCTGGGGAAGTAGCGGGAGACCACCCCGTCGTGGTTCTTCTCGCTCACCGCGATCTGCAGGGCGGCGGCCCGGACGTCGGGGCGGTCGCGCAGGGCCGCCTCCTCGAGGGCCTGCTCGTCGGCGCTCGGCAGCTCGGGGTGGGCCGGCACCTCCACCTCGAAGGCCACGTCCTTGCGGTCGATGAGGGTGGCGAGCGCCACCCGCGAGGAGACGTAGCCGTTCTGGGCGCGCTTCAGGTCCTGCTCGGCGCGGGCCCGGTCGATCTCGGCCCGGAGCAGGGTCACCTTGGTGGCGGTGCCGGCCTCGTAGCGGATGCGGGCGTCCTTCTCGTGGTCGAGGGCGATGCCGAGCTGGCGCTCCTGGACCCTCACCACCTGCTTCTGGCTCGCCGCGCTGTAGTAGGCCTGGGCGGCGGCGAAGAGGATGTCGCGCCGGGTGCCCTCGGTGGTCTCGGCGGCGAGGTCCTCGCCGGCGCGGGCCGAGGCGATCCCGTACCAGGCCTGGGGGGCGAGGATGGCCTGGGTGGCCTGCAGCTGGGCGGTGAGCTGCTCCTGCTTCTGGATCAGCGCCGGCGCGCCCACCGGCACGATGGCGTAGGGCGAAGCGTTGGCGCCGAGGGCCGGGCCTCCCGGGGGGGCCAGCACCGGGTGGCCCTGGGTGTCGAAGGAGCAGCCCGGGCTCCCGCAGTCGCCGATGGCGTAGTTCTCCGGGAAGGTGACGTCCGAGAAGCTGTTGTGGGTGTAGGTCCCGTTGGCGGTCACCTGCGGCAGGTAGGCCGCCCAGGCCTCGGCGTGCAGCTCCTTCGACTCGATGAGCCGCTCGCGCGCCACCCTGAGGTCGAGGTTCTTCGCCTGGGCCTCGCCGAGGGCCTCCCCGAGGGTGAGGACCGGCCCGGCCTCCCCGAGCGGCGAGAGCGGGGCGGCCTGGGCGAAGAGAAGAGCCACCGTGAGTCCCTGCGCGATCATCGGTCCTCCCTCGGGTGGGGGTGGGTGCGAGCGGTGCTGGTCCTAGGCGGTCCCGGCGAGCGCGGGCGCCCTCCCCTGGCCCGCCTCCCGGCCGCGGGGCGGGCGGCCCCGCGCCGGAAGGCCGCAGGCACCCCGGGCGGCCCTCCCCGGGCGCCGGGACGGTCGAGCGCGCCGGGGATGCGGCGGAGCGCGCGCCGGTCGGCCCCGGAGTGGGCGGGGAGGAGGAGCTCGAGCTGCGCCTGGATGTGGCGGTCGAGCCGCCGGGAGACGCCCTCCCCCGGGGCGGTCAGGCGGGCCAGCACCACCCGGCGGTCGGCCTGGTCCCGCACGCGCTCGAGGCAGGCCTTGCCCTCCAGGCGGTCGACCACCCCGGTGGTCTTCTCGGTGATGCCCAGGCGACGGGTCAGCTCGCCCATGGCGAGCGGTCCGTCCTCGCCCGGCCAGAGCACGGCGTGGAGCTGAGGCGGGGTGAGCGGCACCTCTTCACACAGGGAGAAGATGGGATCGCGCATGCGGTGGCGGCGCGCGATCCCGCGCCCGAGCTCGCGGAAGCGCCGCGCCTCGAGCCCGGGCTCCCGGGCGGGGGTGCGGTTGTTCTGCAATGCGGAAGGTCTTTAGTGCGGGAGCGACGGCCCGTCAACGGGGCGCTCGTCCGCTCGGGGCAGCGAGGGGGCGGCCCTTCCGGTCAGCGCGCCTGGAGATCCTCGATCTCGTTCTTGATGTCGTTCGCGTCCTCGGCGTCGGGCTTGGCCTTGAGGTAGTCCTTGAACTCCTGGACGGCCCGGAGGCGCTCGCCGCGCTCCTTGTAGAAGAACCCGAGGTAGTAGTGGGGCATGGGGTTCCCCGGCTCCTCGCGGGCGGCGCGCTCGTACCAGGGGAGGGCCGCCTTGCGGTTGCCGCCCTCGTGCACGCCGCGGGCGATCTTGTAGTCGAGCGCGACGAGCTTCGGGTCCTGCTCGAGGGCGCGCCGGTAGAGGGCGACGGCCTCCGCGTAGCTGCCGAGCTGCATCTTGCAGTCGCCGAGCGCCACCCACAGCCGCACCTCCCCGGGGGCGAGCGCGGAGGCCTTCTCGAGCTGGGCGATCGCCTCCTTGTAGCGGCCCTGCCCGGAGAAGAGGTTGCCGAGCGCCTCGTAGGCCGCGGCGTCCTTGGGCGCGCGCTCCTGGGCGGCCCGGTAGGCCTCGATGGCGTCGGGCAGGTTCGCGGCCCGCTCCTCGGCCTGCCCGAGCACGAGCTGGTACTGGGCGTTGGTCGGGTCGAGCTGGGTGGCCCTGCTGAGCTGGTCGATGGCGGCGGGGATCTCGCCCTTGGCGAAGAGCGCCCGCCCGTACCAGGCCCGGATCTCGGCCGACCCGATCTCGATGTTGCTCGCGGCGAGGAGGTCGGCGAGGGCGTCGTCGATCTCGCCCCCCGCCAGCTCCACCGCCCCGAGCTCGCCGCGCGCGTGGCCGTCGTGCGGGGCGATGGCCACCGCCGCCCGGTAGGCCTTCTGGGCGCCCTTGAGGTCCCCGGCCTTCCACAGCAGGTCGCCGTAGTCCACCTGCGCCGGGCCGAGGCGCGGCCTGAGCGCCAGCGCCTGCTCCAGCCGGGCGCGCTCGCCGGCGCGATCGCCCCGCGCGAGCGCCACCCGGGCGAGCCCGTAGTGGGCCTCGGCGTCGGCCGGGTCGAGCTCGAGCGCGCGCCGGTAGCCCGCCTCGGCCTCCCCGAGCGTCCCGCGGGCGAGCCTGAGGTCGGCGAGCCCGGCCAGGGCGCGGGCCTCGGCAGGGGCCTTCTGCACGGCCAGGGTGAGCTCCTTCTCGGCGTGGTCGAGCTCGCCCCGCGCGAGCGCGGCCTGCCCGAGCGCCAGGTGCGGCTCCCAGGCGTCGGGGCTGCGCGCCAGCGCGTCGGCCCACAGCTTCTCGCCCTCGGCGTGCTTGCCGCCCTGGTACACCACCAGGCCGCGCGCGAAGAGCAGCCGCGGATCGCCCGGCGAGCGGCCGAGGGCGGCGTCGAGCCCGGTGAGGGCGTCGAGCACGCGGCCCTGGGCCGCCAGCGCGCGCGCCTGGGCGTCGGCCACCCGCGGGTCCTGGCCGTGGCTCGCCACCACCGGGGCCAGCGCCGCCACCGCCTGGTCCGGCTCGCCGCGGTCGAGCTCGAAGGCCGAGAGGGCGAGGCGCGGCTCCACGTCCGCCGGGTCCTCCTTCACCGCCGCCTCGAGCTCCTCCTCGGCCGCAGCCATCTCGGCCTTGAGGTCCTCGGCCGGCCTGCGGGCCAGGGCCCGGCCGAGGACGGTGCGGGCCCGCGCGCGCTCGGTGGGGCTCGCGATGTCGTGCGCCTCGGGGGCGAGGACCCGTCCGGCCGCGGCCTCGGCGCCCTTGAGATCGCCCTGCGCGAGGAGGATCCGCGCGAGCTCCACCGCCGAGGCGAGGTGGCGCGGATTCTTCTGGAGCGCCGCCTCGAAGAGCTTCCGCGCCGCCGCGAGGTCCCCCCGCTCGAGCGCCACCCGCCCGAGGGCGTGGCTCGAGCGCGCCGACCCGGGGGCGAGGGCGTCGAGCCGGCCGTAGAGCGCCTGGGCCTGCACGAGGTCGGCGCGGGCCAGGGCCGCGTCGCCGAGGGCGAGGAGCGCGTCGCCGTCCCGAGGGTTCGCCGGGAGGGCGCGCTGCACCTCGGCCGCCGCCGCCTGCGCCGAGGCGGCCTCGCCCTTGAGGAGCGCCGCCGAGAGCACGGCCTTGGCCGCCGCCGGATCCTTGGCCATCCGGGCGGCGAGGTCGGGGAGGAGGTCGTGGACGCGGGGGAGCTCCCCCGCGCCCCCCTGGCGCCGGGCGAGCAGGCTCGCCGCGTAGGCGTAGAGGGCCTTCGCCTCCTTGTCCGAGCGGTCCTCCTTGAGGGCCCGGTCGGCGAGGCCGACCGCCGCGCGCAGGCTCGCGTAGCTGTCGTCGGCGAGGTCGGCCTCCGCCTCGGCGAGGAGCTTCGCCCCGGGCCGGTGGGCGCCGGTCTGGCCGGTGAGGACGCGCTGGAAGAAGAGGCCGTAGGGGGTGAGGGCGGCGAGACCTCCAGCGACCACCACCAGGATGAGCGCGCCGAGGAGGCCGAGCTTGAGGCCCCGCCCACCGAGCGAGAGCCGCTTCGCGAGCGCCGAGGCCCGCTCCCGCAGGCTCCCCAGGGCGGCCTGGCTCGCCACCTTGGGCGGGGCCTTGCCCTTCGGGACCTCGCCGGTGAGCTCCTGGATGCGGACCGCCCCGGTGGGCTCCGGGGCCTCCATGAGGTGCCGGATGGCGTCGCTGAAGGCCGCCACCGCCCCGATGGCGGTGAAGGTCTTCCCGTCGTCGGAGGAGACGTCCTCGTTGCCGAGCAGCTCGCCCCGCCCGAGCATCTCCACCACCGTGGCCTCGTCGAAGGGCCCGAAGATCTTGCCGGATCGCCTTCGCACCTTGTAGCCGGACGGCTTCGGCGGAGGCGGCGCTACCGGGGCGCCCGCTCGCGCGGCCTCGTCGAAGAGCATCTCGAGGTCCTCGCCCGACCCCTCGGGCGCGCTCGCCTCGGGTGCGGGCGGCGCCGGGGGCGGCGTCGGCGCGAGCGGTCGGGGCGGGGGCGCGGCGGCCGCGGCGGCGAAGGGATCCTCCTCGGACTCGGCCGCGACGGCCGCGCCGTCGCCGAAGGGCGAGGGGGCGGCGACGAACGGGTCCTCGCTCGGAACGGCCGGAGGGGTGCCGAAGGGATCGGCCGGGGCGAAGGCGTCCTCGGCCTTCTCGGCCGCCTCCTCGAACGGGAAGGGCTCCTCCTCCTTCTTGAGGACCGCCGCCGGCCTGGCGGGCTCCTCTCCGCCGAACTCCACCTCGCCAAAACCGAGCGGTGCCGTGGCGGCGGGGAGCGGCACCGGCCCATCGGGCGGCGGCGCGAGCGGCATCTCGGTGTGGGACGGCGACGGGGAGGTGGGGAGCGGCGGGGGGCGCGACGGGAAGGGCTCGGCCCCGGGGCCTCCGACGAGCGTCGGGGAGGCGGCGAA
>DATJVF010000333.1:0-2847 GCA_035501995.1 Anaeromyxobacteraceae bacterium | reverse complement strand
AGGAGTGAGCGGGGAGGCCGGGGCGGGCCCGCGCGGGACCGCCTTCTCGAGCCCGGACCGGGGCCGGTTCGGAGGGCCTCCCCCGGGTTGGGGCCGAGGCGGGGAGTTGCCCTAAGATGGGAGGGCTTTGACCGCCTACCTGCGACTCTTGCGCTTCGCCGCACCCTACAAGGCGCGCTTCTTGGGCGCGCTCGCCTGCATGGTGGTGCTGGCGCTCGCCACCGCGGCCTACGTGAACCTGCTCGGCCCGGTCCTGGAGTTCCTCTTCACCGGGCGCCCCGGGGCCATGGCCGGGCTCGGGCGCTTCTTGCCGATGCCCTTCGACTTCGCCGGCTGGGTGAGGCACGTCGACCGCGACCGGGTGCTCGTGACGGTGCTCCCCTTCCTCATCATCGGGGTGGCGGTCGTGAAGGGCCTCGCCTACTTCGGCCAGTTCTACCTCATGGGGATGCTGGCCCAGCGGGTCATCGCCGACCTGCGCACCGCCCTGTTCGACCACCTCCTCGGCCTCAGCCCGGCCTTCTTCTCGAGGCGGCACTCCGGCGACCTCATGAGCCGTTTCAGCTCGGACGTCCAGTCGATCGAGACCGCCGTCTCCTACGCCGTCTCGAGCTACATCCGCGACGGCCTCACCATCGTGGTCATGCTGGTGAACTGCTTCCTCCTCGACTGGCGGCTCTCGCTCATGGCCTTCGTGGCGGTGCCGGTGACCCTCGTCCCCATCGTCCGCTTCGCCCGCCGCCTGAAGCGCGTCACCCAGCAGTCGCAGTCGGCGCTCGGCCGCATCGCCGAGATGGTGCAGGAAGGGCTCTCCGGCATGCGGGTGGTCCAGGCCTTCGGGATGGAGCCCTGGGAGTCGCGGCGCTTCCGGGAGGAGAACCGGCGCTGGATCCGCATCATGCGCAAGAGCTTCCTCGTCCGGGCCCTCTCCTCGCCCCTCATGGAGGTCATGGCGGCGGTCGGGCTGGCGCTCGCCATCGGCTGGGTGGGCGGGCGCATCGTCCGGGGCGAGATGGAGGCCGGCAAGTTCTTCTCCTTCGTGGCGGCGGTCATGCTGCTCTACACGCCGGTGAAGCAGATCGGCCGGGTGGGTCAGCTGGCGCTGCAGGGGGGGGCCTCGGCCGAGCGCATCTTCGAGATCCTCGACGCCCGCTCGGCGGTGAGGGACCAGGCCACCTCCGCCCTCGCCCCCTTCGCGAGGGAGATCCGCTTCGAGGGGGTGAGCTTCAGCTACGGCGACGCTCCGGTCCTCGAAGGGGTCCAGCTCACCCTGCGCAAGGGCGAGGTGGTGGCCCTGGTCGGCCCCTCCGGCGGCGGCAAGACCACCCTCTCGAACCTGCTGCCCCGCTTCTGGGACGTCTCGGGGGGGCGCATCACCATCGACGGGGTGGACATCCGCGAGGTGAAGCTCGCCTCGCTGCGTTCGCAGATCGCCCTCGTCACCCAGGACACCGTGCTCTTCAACGACACCGTCCACGCCAACATCGCCTACGGCCGGCCCGACGTGAGCGCGGACGCGGTGGAGCGGGCGGCCCGCATGGCCTACGCCCACGAGTTCATCGAGTCCCTGCCGAAGGGCTACGCGACCGTGGTGGGCGAGCGCGGCGTGCTGCTCTCCGGCGGGCAGCGCCAGCGCATCGCCATCGCCCGCGCGTTCCTGAAGGACGCCCCCATCCTCATCCTCGACGAGGCGACGAGCGCCCTCGACGCCGAGAGCGAACGGGAGGTCCAGCGGGCCCTCGAGGGCCTCATGGGCCTCGGCGCGCCCGGCGGGCCGCGCACCACCCTCATCATCGCCCACCGGCTCTCCACCGTCCGCGCCGCCGACCGCATCGTGGTCCTCTCCGGCGGGCGGGTGGTCGAGTCGGGGCGCCACGAGGAGCTCCTCGAGCGGGGGGGCGAGTACGCGCGGCTGTACGGGCTCGCCCTCGGCGAGGACGAGGAGCGGCGGGTGGTGGTGGGGTAGCCATGCACGTGGTGTACGTCATCGGCAGCTACCTGCTCTTCCTCGCCTCCCTGCCGGTCCTGCTCTTCCACCCCAAGCTGCGCCACGGCATCCCCTTCCGGCTCGGCTACTACCGCCGCTCCTTCCGTCGCGGCCGCGGCGCCCCGCGCATCTGGGTCCACGGGGCGAGCGCGGGCGACCTCCTCGCGCTGCAGCCCATGCTGGCCGAGATGAAGCGGAAGCGGCCGGGCTGCTGCATCGTGGTGAGCACCATCACGAACAGCGGGCTCGCCATGGCGCGCAAGAAGCTCGCCGAGGCCGACGCGGTGGTCTACGCCCCCTACGATCTCCCCTTCGCCACGAGGCGCGCCGTCCGCAGGCTCGCCCCCGACCTGCTCGTGCTCGAGTACACCGAGATCTGGCCGAACCTCATCCGGGCGGCCCGGCGGGCCGGGGCCCGCATCGCGCTCACCAACGGGCGCTTCGACCCGGAGAAGGTCCCGCGCTACCGGCTCCTCTTTCGGGCCATCGGCAACCCCCTCAAGTACATCGACCTCTTCCTCATGCGTTCGGACGAGGAGGCCGAGCGGGTGCTCGCCCTCGGCGCCCCGCCCGACCGGGTCTGGGTGACCGGCAACACCAAGTTCGACGCGCTGGTGCTCGAGGAGGACCTCGGCCGGGTGGAGCGCCTGCGGGTGGAGATGGGCCTCGAGGTCGGGGCGCGGGTGTTCATGGCCGGCTCGACCCACGAGGGCGAGGAGGACCTGCTCCTCGGCGTGTACCGGGACCTGCTCGAGCGCTGGCCCGACCTGCGGCTCGTCCTCGCGCCGCGCTACGTGGAGCGGGCAGGCCGTATCCTGGCGGCGGCCGTCGAGGCCGGCTTCTCGGCCCGCCTGCGCAGC
>DATJVF010000332.1:0-5833 GCA_035501995.1 Anaeromyxobacteraceae bacterium | reverse complement strand
GGGCGCGGTCGAGGCGCCGGCCGCGCCCACCGAGGCCCTCACCGCCACCGGCTTCGCCGCCGGGACGCCGGCCTACATGGCCCCCGAACAGCACCTCGGCCGGCGGGCCGACGCCCGCAGCGACCAGTTCTCCTTCGCGGTGGCCCTCTACGAGGCGCTCTACGGGGAGCGGCCCTTCTCGCCGCGGGCTGAAGGCGAGCTCACCCCGTCGGCGAGCCTGGCCCTCGAGGCCATCGCGGGACGGGTGAGGGAGGCTCCCCGCAAGAGTCCCGTCCCGCCCTGGGTGCGCAAGGTGGTGAGGCGCGGCCTCGAGCCCGATCCCGCCCGCCGCTTCGAGAGCATGGAGGCCATGCTCACCGCCCTCGAGCGAGACCCGGCCCGCACGCGGCGCAGGATCCTCCTCGCGGCCGGGGGGCTCGCCTTGGTCGTCGCCGTGGCCTACGGGGCGCTCTCCCGGCGGGCGAACTGCGCCGGCGGGGCCGACGAGATGTGGAGCACCGCTTTCGGTCCGGCCACGCGAAGCGCGGTGCGGGCGTCCATGCTGGCCCTCCCCAGGGCGCTCGGGGCCGAGACCTGGGCGCGCTTCGAGCGGGCCGTCGACGCCTACGGGGCCTCCTGGGTCTCCGGCTACCGCGAAGCGTGCCTCGCCACCAAGGTGAGGCTCGAGCAGTCGCCCCAGCTCATGGACCTTGAGATGGCCTGTCTCAAGCGGCGGCTCGACGGGGTGAAGAGCCTCGCCGAAGCGTTCACGCGGGCCGACGATCAGGCGGTCTCGCGGGCCGTCACGGCGGTTTCAGCGCTCCCGCCGGTCGAGGACTGCAAGGACGCCGTGCGGCTCCTACGGCGGGTGCCCTTGCCGGCGGACCCGGCGGTGCGGGCTCAGGTGAGCTCGCTCGAGGAGCGGCTCGCCCGCGCCAAGGCGCTCGAGGACCTCAGCAAGATCGAGCAGGCCGGCGAGCTCGTCCAGAAGGTCGTCCCCGAGGCGAAGGCCGTCGGCTACGCGCCGCTCAGCGCCGAGGCCCTCTACCTGCAAGGGGACGTGGAGGAGTACCGCGGCCACTACGACCGGTCGGAAGAGGCGCTCTACCAGGCCATCGACCTCGGCCTCGCCGGGAGGGAATACGACACGGTGGCCCGGGCCTCCGCGGCGCTCATCTGGGTGGAGGGCATCGACCGGGACCGGCGCGACGACGGCCACCGCTGGTCCGATTTTTCGGAGAGCGTCATCGAGGGGATGGGAGGCAACGCCTTCCTCGAGGGTGGCCGGCTCAACAACCTGGCGAGCCTGCTCTTCGACGAGGCGCGCTTCCGGGAGGCGGAGGCCGTGAACCGCCGGGCCGTGGAGGCCTACGAACGCGTTCGCCCCGTCGACCAGATCCACATCGCGACGGCCTTGAACAACCTCGGCAACTCGCTCTACGCCCTGGCGCGCTACGGCGAGGCCCTCCAGACGCACGATCGGGCGGGCCAGCTCTGGGCCGAGAAGCTCGGCCCCTCGCACCCGCTCGTGGCGGCGAGCCTCGGCAACCAGGCCGATGCGCTGAGGGAGATGGGCCGCTTCGACGAGGCGGTGAAACGGGTCGAGCAGGCCCGGCGGATCGTGGAGGACGTCCCCCACACCGGCCTCTTCGAGAACCGCTACGGTCTCATGCTCGAGGCCGCCGGCCGGTACGATGACGCGCGGACGGCTCTCGAGGAAGCGCTCGCCGAGGCCCTGCGCGCCCGGGGCGAGGCCGACCCGCTCACCGGCGAGATCCTCGCGAACCTCTCCGACGCCGAGCGCCGGCTCGGCCACCCCTCCGAGGCGCTGGCCCACGCCGAGCGGGCGCGGGCCACGCTCGAGCACAGCCGGGGGCCGAACCACCCCACCACCGCCCTCGCCCTCACCGAGGTGGGGAGGGCCCTCCTCGACCTAGATCGGGCGAGGGAGGCCATCCCCGTCCTCGACCAGGCGGTGAAGGCGCTCACCGGATCGGAAGCCTTCCCCGCGCAGCGCGCCTTCGCCCGCTTCGCCCTCGCCGAGGCCCTCGTGCAGGCGGGCGCGGATGCCCGGCGGGCGCGCTCGCTCGCCGAGGCGGCCCGGACCCTCTACAGTAGCGTCGTCGCCGGGTACGGCAAGGAGCTCGCGGAGGTGGACAGTTGGCTCAGGGCTCACCCCGGTCCATGACAGAGGACACCACCCTTTCCCGGTCGGGCCGGAGGCGTCCGGCGCCCGGGGTCGGCTTCGGGGCCTCGCTCTGCCTGGCCATCGCCTGCGACGAGCCCCTGCGCCCGGCGCGGCGCCACGACCTCTCGGGCGTGGACGTCGTCACCCTCGCCCGTGGCCGCGGCGAGCCGACCGTCGAGGGCCGCCACCTCGCCCTCCCCCTCGACGACCCGCGCACCTCGGCCCCGCACGCCCGCATCGCGCGGCTGCGAGGAGGCTGGACGGTCGAGGACCTCAACTCGAAGAACGGGGTCATAAGGAACGGCCGGAGGGTCTCGCAGGCGCGCCTCTCGGACGGCGACGTCCTCGAGCTCGGCCACACCCTGCTCCTCTTCGTCGAGGGGGCGCTTCCCACCGCCGGGGGCCCGGCGGGCGAGGGAGCGCCGGCCGGGCCGCGCCACCCCGACTTCGCCACGCTCCTCCCCGAGCTCGCGAAGAGCTACGGTGCGCTCGCGCGGGTGGCGGCCTCGCCCTCCCCCATCCTCCTCACCGGGGAGACCGGCACCGGCAAGGAAATCGCGGCGCGGGCGGTGCACGAGCTCTCGGGTCGACGGGGCGCCTTCGTCCCGGTGAACTGCGCCGCCATCCCGCCCTCGCTCGTGGAGAGCGAGCTCTTCGGAGTGCGCCGCGGGGCGTACTCCGGGGCCACCGAGAGCCGCATGGGGCTCGTGCGGGCCTCCGGCGGCGGCACACTCTTCCTCGACGAGGTGGGCGACCTTCCCCAGTCCTCCCAGGCCGCGCTCCTGCGCGTCCTCTCGGACGGCGAGGTCCTCCCGGTCGGCGAGACCCGGGCCGAGCGCGTCGACCTGCGCGTCGTCAGCGCCACCCACCGCGACCTCGACGCCATGGTGGGGCGGGGCGAGTTCCGCGCGGACCTGCTCGCCCGGCTCTCCGGTTTTCGCCTTCGCCTGCCGCCCCTGCGCGAGCGGCGCGAGGACATCGGGCTCATCCTCGCGCGCCTCTTGCCCCGGGTGGCCGGGACTCGGGCCTCGGGGATGAAGCTCAGCTGCGAGGCCGGCTACGCCCTCCTCCGCCACGGCTGGCCGCAGAACGTCCGCGAGCTCGAGAAGGCCCTCACCGTGGCGACCGCGCTGGCCGAGGGGGACGAGATCCGGCTCGAGCACCTCTCAGCACCGCTGCAGGAGGCAGCGCGCGCGCAGGAGCCGCCAAGCGAGGTGGCCCGGCCTCTCCGACCGGAGGAGGAGGATCTCCGGGTACGGCTCGAGACCCTGCTCACCGAGCACCGGGGCAACGTGGCGGCGGTGGCCCGGGTGCTCGGGAAGGCCCGCATGCAGGTCCACCGCTGGATGAAGCGCTGCGGGATCCGGGTCGCCGCCTTCCGGGACAGGCGGTGAGCGCGGGCGGGACCCTCGCCGGCGCCTCCGAGCCGGGTCCTTCTCGCGCACGGAGAGGCCCAGGTGTTCACTGCAAGGTGAAGCTGATGGTGGTCGCCGGACTCGAGTCGAAGGAGTAGAACTGGCCGGTGAGGCCGACCCCGGTGATGTTGTTGGTGCTGACGAAGCTCCCCCCGGAAGCGTTGTACGGGCCGCTGAAGCCGGTGAGGGACCCCGTGTAGCTCCCCGGAGCGAGGGGCGCGGTCGAGCTGGTGTCGGAATGGGGGGTGAACTGCAGCGCGCTCCCGAGGTAGTAGGCGAGGTCGTTCGAGCTGGTGAGGGTGACGAGGTAGATGGGCGCGTAGGCGGGGTTGCCGGCCGCCTGCCCGGTGTCCGACCACTGGGCGACGAGCCCGTTGGAGGCGAGGGTGGCCCCGTCGGTGGGGTTCACCCAGGCGAGCTGGCCCACCGCCGAGATGGTGCCGCCGCCCTGCACCACCCCGTTGTTCTGGGCGTCCACCTTGAGGGTGTAGGTGGCGCCGGCGGTGAGCGGGAAGGAGGCGCTCGAGTCGAGTGAGTAGAACCCCGTCCCGTTGCCGAGGCCGGTGAGCGTGGCGGTGCCGGCGGGACCGGTGAGGGTGATCTGGGCCCCGTCCACCGGTTGCGGCAGGGTGAGGTTGCCGGTGGTCGGGTCGAGGAGCCCCGACTCGAGCGTGGCGATGACGCTGCCGGCGCCGGAGGGGCCGTCGGGGGTGAGCGACGCCACCACCTCGTAGTCGAGCTTCGAGATGAGCCCCACCGAGAGGGAGAGGGTGCTCGGATCGCCCGGGGGCGGGGCCGGGTTCGGGGGGGAGGGAGGCGTGCTCGAGCAGGGGAAGGGCTGGCCGCCGATCCCGGTGAGCGCGACCCCCACGGCGTCGCCGTACTCGATGTACTTGGCGCCCTTCATCCCGGTGAGCGAACCGTCGACGTCGTAGCCGGTCTGGTAGGCGGTGAAGTTGGCGTTTCCGCCCGCGGTGGACTCCACGTCGAAGAAGCCGTTGGAATCGCTGTAGCCGACCGTGCCCGGGGTGGCCTCCACCCGCGCGTTGGCGAGCGGCTGGCCGGTGAGGGCGCTCTTCACGTACCCGAAGACGAGCTTGCAGTCGCTGCCCTCCGGCGCCCCGCCGTACCAGGAGAAGTGGCGGATGCTGGCCGAGAGCACCGGGGTGGTGACGTCGACGCTGGAAGTGACCACCGTCCCGTCGACGAAGTCGGCCCAGGCGGCAGCGGTCGGATCGTAGGCGTAGCAGTGGATCTTGGAGCCGAGGGGATAGGTCGAGCGCAGGGACGGCGGGATGGGTAGTTCCACCACCGCGCTCGCCCCGCTGCTCAGGTTCACCCGGTTGCCTTTCGAGTCGAGGATGGTGAACTCGGCGAAGGTCACCGGGAGCAGCAAGGTGGGCGTGGTCCCGCCGGTGGTGAGTTGCCCGGGCAGGGCGGCGAGTTCCTGCGTCGGATCGAGCGGCGTCACGGCCACCGTGAGGTTGGTGTCGCTCGTGGCGAGCGTGCCCGGCGCGAAGGTGACCGCGTAGGGGCCAGCGGCGGTGGTCGCGCTCAGGGTCGCGGCCGCGGTGGGGTTGTAAGCCTGCGGGGTCCCCTGCTTCTTCAAGTTCACGATGGCGGCCGAGGCGTTAGACCCGGCCTGGGCGTTGAAGTAGCCGGGGGCGTAACCCTGGAGCGCGACCGTGAGCTGAACGGGGCCCGTGGCGAGACCGGTGAGCGTGAACGAGCCCGAGGAATCGGTGGTGGCGCTAGCGCCTCCGCCCGCGACGCTCGCGCCCGCGAGCCGCGCTCCGGTGCTGATGTCGACCACCATCCCGTTGACGACGCCGGACCCCGGGGAGGGGCCCCCGTCCGCGGGGCTGGGCGTGCCGTGGCTCGAGGAGCAGGAGCACCCTGCGCTGTACAGGACCAAGAGGAGCGCGAGGCCGAGCCCGAAGGAAGCGAGAGGCCGGGCGAGGACCGCACGGTGGCCATCGAACCGCGAGGGGTGCATGGTAGGACCTCCGAATCAGGGAAGGGGACCAGCCGAAGCGAGCCGCGGGGGTTTCGCCGCAGCGAGCGCGATTCCGAAGGAGAGGCCGTTCAAGGGGGTGTCGCCGAGGACGCGCAGCCGCCGGAGGTCGACCCGCACGAGGTGCCCCTCCGTCCCGCTCGTGACCACGAAGGCCGTCCGGCCGTCCGGCATCACCGCCGCCTCGGTCGGGTTGGCGTAGGGCCGCCCGGCCCTTTCGAGCGGGCGGGTGGTGAC
>DATJVF010000331.1:0-5971 GCA_035501995.1 Anaeromyxobacteraceae bacterium | reverse complement strand
CGGGCGCGAGCTCGCCGACCCGCGGCGCCCGGGCGAGGCGCGCACGGCGACCTGCGAGGTCGCGCTCGCCCGGCTCCTCGGGGGGCGCGGCCTGCGGCAGGTGTTCTTGCCGGTCTTCGCCGGGGGAGCGTCGCTCGGCTGGCTGCGGGTGGTGGTGGAGAGGCGGCCCGATCGCGCGGACCTCAAGGCTTACCGCGGGCTGGCGCGCCAGGTGTCGGGGCGGCTCGAGGCGGAGGCCCTGCGCCGGGAGCTCGCCACCCGCCACCGCAGGGTGGCGAGCGACGTTCGGCGCGAGAAGCGGGCCCTCTCCGAGCTGTCGCAGGCCAAGGACACCCTGAGCGCCCTCAACCTGGCCGGCACGCACCTCATGGTGGAGACCGACGGCCGCGCCATCTTCGGGGTCATCTGCCGCGAGCTCCTCAAGCTCGGGTTCCACTCCGCCGTGCTCACGGCCGAGCACCGGCCGGCCGGCCCCTGCCCCCCTTACCGGTTCGCCTTCACGAGCTTCAGCGAGCCCTTGCAGCGGGCCACCGAGCGGGTCCTCGGCCGCCGCCTGGATGAGCTGGGCGTCGATCCGGCGCGGGCCCCGCTCGTGGCGCGGGTGCTTCGCCAGGGGCGTACCGTCTACACCGCGCGGGCCCCCGAGGTGGCGCGCCAGCTCTTCGGCGCCACCGCCGGGCAGGTGCGCAAGCTCGGGCGCCTGCTCGGCCTGAGGCACGTGGTGGTGGCGCCGCTGCGCTACGACGAGGGCATCTCCGGGCTCCTGGTGGTGGCGGCGGCCCGCCTGCGCCGGAGCGACCCGGAGGGCATCGACGCCTTCGCCCTGCAGGCCTCCATCGCCCTCGAGAAGGCGCGCCTGTTCGGCGAGCTCAGGGCCCAGCAGGCCCGCCTGGAATCGGAGGTCGAGCGGCGCACCGAGGAGCTCACCCGGGCGGTGCGCGCCCTGAAGGAGCTCGACCGTCGCAAGGACAACTTCCTCGCCAACGTCTCGCACGAGCTGCGCACGCCGCTCGTCACCGTGCTCGGCTACGCCGACCTGCTCCTCTCCGGCAAGCTCGGCGATCTCACTTCCCGCCAGCGCGACAGCCTGCGGGTGGTGGCCTCGAGCGGGCGCCGCCTGCGCAGCTTCATCGAGGAGCTGCTCGAGTACTCCCGCTACGAGCTCACCCGCGACGCTGTCCGCTTCGGCCCGGTGGAGATGTCCGACCTCGTCCACCAGGCGGCGCTGGCCATGGCCCCCCGCTACCAGGAGCGCGGCCTCGCCCTGCGCTCCCGGGTGCCCCGCGGCACGCCCCGGGTCTGGGGCGACCGCGAGCGGCTCCTCCAGGTGCTCATGAACCTGCTCTCCAACGCCGAGCGCTACTGCAGCGAGGGCGGGCACGTTCGGATGGCGGTGGCGCCGGGGCGGGACGGCGAGGTCGCCCTCTCGGTCTCCGACGACGGCCAGGGGATCCCCACCGAGCACCTCGAGCGCATCTTCGACCGCCTCTACCAGGTGGGCGACGTGGTGAAGCAGCGCGAGAAGGGCGCCGGCCTGGGCCTCGGGCTGGCCATCGTGAAGGGCATCGTCGACGCGCACCGGGGGACCATCGCCGTGCGATCCCGGGTCGGGCACGGGACCCGCTTCCGGGTCGCCTTGCCGAGGGCCCCGGACGACCGCCCAAGGCTCGCTGCCCCGCCGACCGCCCTCGCCGCTTCCGGCGACGCCCCGCCCTGAGCCCCTATTCCGGGAGGGGGAGGACCACCGTGCCGCTCTCGGTGATCGAGATCGACCGTTCGAGGTGCCGGGTCGGACCGTCCCCGAGCACGGTGAGGCGGACGAGGTAGCGGCCGTCCGTCAGGCGGACGCGGTGGGCGATCTGGTCGGGTCCCCGGGCGTCCAGGCGGAACTCGGCGCGCCGCAGGAGCGTCCCGCCCTTGTCGATCTCGACCTCGAGCCGCCGGGCGCCGGGGGTGGTGAGGGTGTAGACGAGGGTCACGTCGCGCGGCGCGGCCCGGAAGAGGAACAGCCCGATCCCGAGCGCGCCGGCGAGGAACACGAACCGTGCGAGCTGCTTCATTCGCCCTCGTGGTCCTCGCCCTCCGGCTCTCGAACCCGCAGGCGCGGCTTCACGGCACCGACCTTCAGCCGGGGCTCGACCCGCTTGCCGCCCTTGGCCGGCTTGAGGCTGATCTCGGCGTGCACCTCGAGCGACATCGAGGTGAGCAGGCGCAGGAACTCCCGCCTCAGGGCCTCCGACTCGAAGAACTTGCGGACCTCCTCGTTCACCACCCGCACGATCTCGTCCTTGGCGCCGCCGGCCTGGGCGGCCACGTACCCGACGATCTCCTTGGGCAGCTTCCAGTCGCGGGCGAGCTTGCGGGCGCCCTCCTCGGTGAGGAACACCGCGCCGAGGCCGGTGAGGACGGCCTTGCGCACCGTCTCGGCCACGAAGCGCCGGGTCCCCCCGTCGCCCTCCTGGGGCGAGGGGCCGGTCGCGGCGGGGCTCGTGCTCGGCGGGTCCGCTGGCACTAGGCCCTCGGCTGGGCCCCGATGACGGGCAGCTTGGGGGCCTTCATGACCTGGGTGGAGACCGCGCCGGCCACCTGCCGGGCGGCGTCGAGGAAGGCCTTGGCCTGCGGGCTCTCGGCGTCGCCCGAGGCGACCGGCAGCCCGCGGTCGCCGCCCTCCCGGATGGCGAGGTCGAGGGGGATCTCGCCCAGGAAACGGATGCCCATGCGCTCGGCGGCAATGCGGACCCCGCCGTGGTCGAAGATGTGGGTCGCCTGCCGGCAGTGGGGGCACACGAAGGAGGACATGTTCTCGACGATCCCCAGGACCGGGATGGACACCTTGTCGAACATGAGCTTCGCCCGGATGACGTCGGCGAGCGCCACGTCCTGGGGGGTGGAGACGAGCACCACCCCGGCCGCCCGGATGTTCTGGGCGAGGGTGAGCGGGACGTCGCCGGTGCCCGGGGGCAGGTCGAGCACCAGGTAGTCGAGCTCGCCCCAGTTCACGTCGCGCAGGAGCTGGATGAGGGCCCCGGTCACCATGGGCCCGCGCCAGACGAGCGCCTGGTCGGGGTCGATGAGGAAACCGATCGACATGGCCTTCAAGCCGAAGACCTCGAGCGGCTCGAGCCGCTTGCCGTCCTTGGAGTTGGGGCGGGCGGTGGTGCCGGTCATGAGCGGCAGGGAGGGGCCGTAGATGTCGGCGTCGAGGATGCCCACCTTCGCCCCCAGGCGCCCGAGCGCCACCGCGAGGTTCAGGGCCACGGTGCTCTTGCCCACCCCGCCCTTGCCGGCTCCGACGAGCACGATGTTCTTCACGCCGGGGGTGAGGGAGGCCGCGGAGACGCCGGGGGCGGAGCGCACCTGTGCGCCCCAGGTGATGTCCACCCGTTCGGCGCCGGCGGCGCGCAGGGCGCCCTCGACGTCGCGGCCGATGGTCTCGCGCAGGGGGCAGGCCGGGGTGGTGAGCTCGACCTTGAGCGACACCGCGCTCCCCTCGACGCGCAGGTCCTTCACCATGCCGAGGCTCACGATGTCGCGGTGGAGCTCGGGATCCTGCACCTTCTTCAGAGCCTCGAGGGCGGTCCTGGGTTCGAGAGCCATGTCGCGCTACCTATAGCCTCCGCGGGCATCCGGGACAACGGCCTGCCGGGCCGAGGGGGTCATTCGAGCGCGTCGACGCGCCAGGCGCCGCCCTCGCGGACGAGCCGGGCGGCCTCGCCCTCTCCCACGGCGAGGACCGCCTCCTCGCCTCCGCGCACCACCGGCCGCGCCCCGGCGGCGAGCAGGGCCCGCACCCGTCGGATGGCGTCGGGCCCGACCGCGCCCGAGGCCTCGAGGTCCGAGGCGAGCCGCGCCGGCGTCTCGCGCGCCCGCCAGCGAGCCGACAGGAGCGCGTAGGCCAACTCGAAGCGCCCCGCCTCGAGCGCGGCGGAGAAGGCCGCGAGGACCTCGCCCGGTTCGGCGGGCGGGGGCGGGCCTTCGCGGGCCAAGGGCGCCCTCGGCCCGGCGGCGCAGGCCGAGGCCACGAGGGCGAGCAGGGCGGCGAGGAGGGCGAGCGCGCGCACGCGAGGGAGCCCAAGCATGACAGAGGGCACTCCCGGGCGCCACGGCCCCGTGCACCTCACGAGCGCGCCGCGCTCTCGGCGCCGAGCGGGAGCACCTCCACGCCACCCCCCGGGGGCTGCACGCGCACCTCGCCCTCCTCCTCCTCGCGGCCGAAGACGCCGATCTCGACGTCGAGGAAGCGCTTCACCACCGCCGCCGTGGTGAGGAGGTGCTTCGTCACCGTCGAGACCGTGTAGCGGGTGGAGGGGAGGACCCCCTTCGGGAACGGGACGCGGCCCGAGGCGAGGAGCGCCGCGGGGACGAGCAGCTGGTCGCCGCGGTAGCGGTCCACGGCCGCGCCGCCCTTGAGGAAGCTCGCGCAGGCCGCCACCGCGTCGTCGGCCGCGGTCTCGGGGGTCTGGCCGCGGTCGCCGAGGGCCGCGAAGCCGGCCCGGGTCCGCTCGAAGGAGGCGACGAGCAGCAGGTGGCTGCCGGCGGAACGGCGGGCCGGGATCGGCACCCGGCTCGCGTCGGCGGCCACCCCGATGTCGCGCAGGCCTCTTAGCGCCCTGTCGGCGAGCCGCCCGGCGACGTCGAAGGAGAGCCCGCCCACCATGGCGACCACCTCGACCTGGGCGAGCGTGCCACGGTGGCGGAGGTCGAGCGGGGGCATGGCATGGGCTGGCTCGACCCGGGCGGTCATCTCGCCCTCGCCCTCCGGGTAGAAGCCGGCCGCCTGCAGCTCGAGCTCGAAGCGGAACCCGAGCCGAGCCACCGCCGGGGCCCACACCAGGGCGAGGTCGTGAAAGGTGGGGCTGTACTGCTGGTGCGTCCTCCCGTGCAAGGTGAGCTGGGAGGGCCGGCCGGCGAGGGCGAGGGGCCAGCACAGGGTCTGGAACAGGAGCGGGGTCGAGCCCGCCTTCTTGATGTCGAATTCGTAACTCCCTGCCGCCACGGGAGAACTCGGCCTGAACTCGAGCCGGTCCGACCCCACCTCGGCGCCGACCAGGGTCGCCCCGCACAGGCGCGCGAGCGCGATCGCCGCCTCCCGGTGCTGGGGGCGCAGCCCGGGCTTGATGCGGTTCGCGCGGAGGCGGTGGATGGAGAAGGCCCGCCCGGTGACCGCCGAGAGCGCGAGCGCGGTGCGGAGCACCTGGCCCCCGCCCTCGCCCTCGCTCCCGTCGATGACGATCTCGATCTCGGAGGCCATCGAGCGAGCGTCCTATATCGCGCGGGCTGGCTCAATCGCCAACCGGCCACCCGTCCGGGTGGGACCACCGCGTTACCTTTCCAACAACCCGTCCGTATTAGGGTTTTGAGGCCCAGGTGGCAGCTATGGGCATGACCTGCCCGGTCGCGGACGAGCGGTGCGCCCTCGCCGCGCCCTCCCTTCTAGCGGCCTCGCGCCGCCGCCCACCCCCCAAGAAGCGCGAGCGGCCGACGGGGTGCTCTCCCGGGCGCTCGACCGGCTCGCCACGCTGAAATAAATGGACCGGCACCTGCGTAAGTGCCGACCATGACTGGCGCCACGGCGTTCGGCGCGGCGGGCTTCATCCGCAGCTGGGGGGGGCCGCGAACGGTGGAGCCCGATCTTCCGCTCGAAGCAGCGCTCTCCCGGGCGGCCGTCCGGGGCGAACGCGCGGCCTTCGCGCGGCTCGTCGACCTCCACAAGCGTGCGGTGTACGGCCTGTGTGTGCGGCTGCTGCGAGACGAGGAGGAGGCCCGCGACGCCGCTCAGGAGACCTTCGTGCGCGCCTACAGCGCCCTCGCGACCTACGACGCCTCGCAGCCCTTCGCACCCTGGCTCTTCCGTATCGCTCGCAACCACGCGACCGACCTCCTCCGCCGCCGGCTGGCCGCTCCGCGTCGGGTCGAGCTCGACGGCCCGGCCGGCGACGAGGGTAGCCGGCTCGAACTCGCCGATCCGGCA
>DATJVF010000330.1:0-7257 GCA_035501995.1 Anaeromyxobacteraceae bacterium | reverse complement strand
GGCATACCCCTTCCTTGGCCTTCTATCCCCGGCGCGATAACATCACACAGTCGTGGAGCCTGCCCGCGCAGCCCAGCCGGACTTCAAGCCTCACCTGTTCGGCAAGTTCTTCCTCCTCCAGCGGCTCGCCATCGGGGGGATGGCCGAGATCTACCGGGCGAAGGTGGTCGGCGCGGCCGGCTTCGAGAAGGAGCTGGCGGTGAAGCGGGTGCTCGCCGCGCGCGCCCAGAACCCCGGCTTCATCCAGATGCTGGTGAACGAGGCCAAGCTCTCCGCCCAGCTCGCCCACTCCAACATCGCCCAGATCTACGAGTGCGGGGAGTTCGACGGCACCTACTTCATCGCCATGGAGCTCGTCTACGGCGTCTCCATGAAGGAGATGATGGCGGCCTTCGCGCGCTCCGGGACCGCCCTCTCCCCCGAGCAGGCCATCTTCCTCGTCCTGCAGCTCCTCCAGGGGCTCGACTACGCGCACCGCAAGACCGACGCCCTCGGAGAGCCGCTCAAGATCGTCCACTGCGACGTGTCGCCCGACAACGCGCTCATCTCCTGGGAGGGCGAGCTCAAGCTCCTCGACTTCGGGATCGCCCGCGCCGCCACCGGCCTCTCCAACTACAAGGAGGGGATGCTCATGGGCAAGCTCGGGTACGTGGCGCCCGAGCAGGCCTCGGTCGAGAAGACCTGGGACCACCGGGTCGACCTGTTCGCGGCCGGCATCATCCTCTACGAGCTCCTCACCGGCCAGAAGCCCTTCCCCAAGGCCACCGACGTCGAGTCGCTCGTGGCCTCGCGCAAGGCCAAGGTCCCGGCGCCCTCGGTCCTCGACGACCGCATCCCCAAGGAGCTCGACGTCATCCTGGCCCGGGCGCTGGCGCTGAACCCGGACGGGCGCTACGCGAGCGCGCGCGCCTTCGCCGACGCGCTGGTGGACGTGCTGTTCCCCACCCCGCACAGCTCCCTGCAGGAGCTGCTCGGGGAGCAGATGCGGCGGGTCTTCGTCGAGCGCATCCAGCGCCAGCGCGCCGCCCGGGCCCACGACGCCCTGGTCCTGAAGGTGCTGCAGAACGTGGTGGAGGGACCGCCGCGGCCCCAGGCGGTGGCCGCCTCCCAGCCCCTCGCCAGGGCCCGCGAGCCGGAGGGGCCACCCGAGCTCGACGCCCGTGCCCTTTCGCCCGCCCGCCCGAAGAGGCCGCGCGCTGCCGGCCGGGCGGGCCCGTCGGCCATGAAGGCCGCCGCCCTGGCCCTCCTCCTCGCCGCGCTGGCCGCCGGCGCGACCTACGCCGGCGAGCTGTGGCTAAGGCCCGGCGTGCTCGTCGTCACCTCCGACCCGCCCGCCGCCCAGGTGAGCGTGGACGGCCAGCTGCGGCCGGAGCGGACGCCGGCGGTGATCGACCGGGTGGCGCTCTCCCGCGCCGTCGCCCTCTCGGTCGCGGCCAAGGACCACAAGACCGTCTCGCTCATCCTCGAGCCCCACATCGGCGAGCTCGTGCGGCGGGTGCACGTGAACCTGCCGCCGGCCCTCGGCCCGCTCTCGGTGGACAGCCAGCCGCGCGGAGCCCACGTCCGCCTCGACGACCGCGAGGTGGGCGAGACGCCGGTCACCATCGAGGGCGTCCGCCTCGACGAGCCGCACCGCCTCGACCTGTCCCTGCCCGGGCTCGAGCTCGACCAGTTCGTGGTCCTGCCCGAGCGCGACGGCCAGCACTTCCTCCGCACCCTCACCCAGAGCCGCCACCCGCCCGCCCGGCCCCGCGAGCCCGATCCCCCCCGCTAGAGGCGAGGGCGGGCGCGCTTCAGGTGCCCTTGAAGCGCGGGGGACGCTTCTCGAGGAAGGCCGCTCGCCCCTCGCGCACGTCGTCGCTCTCGAAGGCCCGCCGGCGCAGGTGGGCCACCTCCCGCCGCTCCTCCTCGGTGAAGGCCCGCTCGGCCCCCGCGTCGAGCAGCTGCAGGATGCGCTTCATCCCCTGCACGGCCAGGGGGGCGTTCATGGCGATCTCCTCGGCCAGGGCCAGGGCGGCGGCCTCGGCCGCGTCGGCCGGCACCACCCGGTCGACGAGCCCGATGGCGAGCGCCTCGTCGGCCTCCACCGGTCGAGCGGTGAAGAACATCTCCCGGGCCCGGGAGGGACCGACGAGGTGCACGAAGCGGCGCAGCCCTCCCGGCGCGTAGACCACGCCCAGGCGGGCGGGCGGCATCCCGATGGCCACCCCCGGGCGCGCCACCCGCAGGTCGCAGGCGGCGGCGAGCTCGGCGCCGGCCCCGAAGGCGGATCCGTTCAGGAAGGCGATGGTCGGGCAGGGCACCGCCGCCACCGCGTCGATGGCGCGCTCGACGGAGAGGTCGGGCCGCTCGCCCTCGCCCGGGGCGACCGGGATGGCGGCGATGTCGAAGCCGGAGCAGAAGGCGAGCTCCCCGGCCCCGCGGAAGACGAGGCAGCGCACCCGGTCGCGGGCGGCCTCGAGGCAGGCCTCGGTGAGCTCGCCGAGGCTCCCGAAGTCGAGGGCGTTGCGCTTCTTCGGGTGATCGAGAGTGAGGAGGCGGACCGGCCCGCGATCCTCGGCGCGCAGGCGGGCCAAGGTTCACTCGAGCACGACGAGGACGTCGCCCTCGCTCACCGCCTGGCCCTCGCGACAGCGGATCTCCTTCACCCGCCCGGCGCGCGTCGACTCGAGCGGCATCTCCATCTTCATGGACTCGAGGATCACCACCGACTCCCCCAGGGCCACCTCGTCGCCGGGGCGCTTCTCGATCCTGACGACCGTCCCCGTGATGTGGGCCGCGAGGTTCGCCATGCGCTTCTCCCGGTGTGCGGGGAGGGGCCTTCCTGAAGACCCCCCAGATGCACGAAGGGTCCGCCGAGGCGGACCCTTCAACAGCGCGGAGCTCTCACTTCTCGCTCCTTTGCCGGCGGAAAGCCGGCACGCTTACTGAGAGGTACTCTGAACTCCTCCGCGGAGACCGTCAAGCGCGACCGGCGGAGGCCCTCAAACGGGAGCCAGGGAGGGCCCCGAACCCGAAAAAGCCCGGGCGTTCGAGCGGCCTTGGGCTCGCCGCGTCCCCCTGGCCGGAGGCCCCGACCCGGGTCCAGAGGACCCGTGGACCGGCCGGGCGGGTGCCCAGTCCCGGGGACAGCGCGAGGGGATTGCGGTAGGCTTCGCCGCCCATGTACCGTAGACGCCCTCAGCGCGTCTCGATCCTGCTGCCCGGCGAGAGGCCGGGCCGGCGGGGGTTTCTCAAGCTGGGGCTCTTCGGCGCGGCCTTCCTGGCCGTCGGGGGGAGCGGCTACCTCGCCACCCGGCGGACCCGGGTGCGGCTCCCGGCGGGCGGTCCGCTCTCGGTCTTCTCGCCCGAGGAGGCCACCGTGCTCATGGCGGTGGCCGAGCGGCTCGTGCCCGAGCGCGCCGGCTTCCCGAGGCCCGCCGCGGTGAAGCTCGCCGAGAAGATGGACCGGGTGGCGGCCATGGCCGATCCGGCCACCCAGCTCGAGCTGCGACGGCTGGTGCGCCTCTTCGAGAGCGCGCTCGGCGGCCTCGTCTTCGACCGGCAGCCGCAGCTGTTCACCGAGGCCTCGCCGGCGCACCAGGACCTTCGGCTCCGCGCCTGGGCGGAGAGCCGGATCGCGCTGCGGCGGACCGGCCACCTCGCGATGAAGCGGCTCGTCTACGCGAGCTACTACGGATCGCCCGAGACCTACGCGGCGGTCGGCTACCCGGGGCCCCCCTTGAGGCCGTCGGCGGAGCGCCCGGCCTCGCGGCCGACGCCCCCCGCGCCGTCTCCCTCCCCTCCCGGGGAGGGGGCGGCCGCCCGCCCGGCGGGGCCCGAGCCTTCCCCGCGCCCGCCGCGCCGCCGGGGGGTGGCGAAGCCCTTCGAGGCCCAGCCGGTCGACCAGAGCCCGCCGCTCATCTCACCCAGCGTGAACGACGATGGCTGAACGGCGGAGCGAGGGACGGATCGTCACCGGGCGCGAGATCGCCCAGGACCTCGAGGAGCGCCCCGACGTGTGCGTGGTGGGCTCCGGCGCGGGCGGCGCGGTGGTGGCGGCCCGCCTGGCCGAGCGGGGGCTCAAGGTGGTGGTCCTCGAGGAGGGGGGCTACTACCGGCCGAGCGACGCCGACATGCAGGAGGCCACCGCCTACCCTCGCCTCTACCAGGACCACGGCCAGCGGGCCACCGCCGACCTCGCCATCACCATCCTGCAGGGCCGCACCGTGGGCGGCTCGACCGCCGTCAACTGGACCACGAGCTTCCGCACGCCGGAGCGGGTGTTCGCCCACTGGCGGGCGGTGTACGGACTCGACGCCTTCACGAGCGAGGCCCTGGCGCCCCATTTCGCGGCGGTGGAGGCCCGCCTCAACATCCACGAGCAGCCGGACGAGGGCGTGAACGCCAACAACCGGGCGCTGTGGGACGGGGCGGGCAAGCTCGGCTGGGCGCGAGCGCGCACGAGGCGCAACGTCGACGGCTGCGCCAACCTGGGCTACTGCGGGATGGGGTGCCCCATCGGGGCCCGCACCTCGATGGACATCAGCTACCTCCCGGACGCGGTGGAGCACGGGGCCCGCCTCTACGCCAACACCCGGGCGGTGAGCCTCGAGCGGGCGGGCCGGCGGGTGACCGCGGTCCACGCCGAGGTGCTCGACCCCGTCACCGACCGGCGCACCGGTCGCCGGGTGGTGGTGAGGCCGCGGGTGGTGGTGCTCTCGGGCGGCGCCATCAACACGCCGGCCCTGCTCCTCAGGAGCGACATCCGCCTGGCCGGCAAGGTGGGGGCGCGCACCTTCCTCCACCCGGTGGCCGGGGTGATGGGCCTCTACCCGCACCCCATCGAGGGCTACTACGGCGCGCCGCAGTCGGTGGCCTCGCACGAGTTCGTCGAGCGTGGGCCGGGCAAGATCGGGTTCTTCCTGGAGGCGGCGCCGGTGCACCCGGTACTGGCCGCGACCGCGCTCGGCGGCTCGGGAGCGCTCCACCAGGCGTTCATGGCACGGCTCTCCCACGCCTCGGCCCTCATCGCCCTCACCGTGGACGGCTTCCTGCCGGAGGAGGAGGGCGGCACGGTGAGCCTGCGCTCCGACGGCCGGGTGCGGATCGACTACCCCCTGCGGGCCGAGCTGTGGGAGGCGCTGCGCGAGGGCTCGAAGGCGCTCGCCCGCGTGCACCTCGCCGCCGGCGCCTCGGCGGCGTACACCCTCCACGAGGACCCGGTGGAGGTGAGGGCCGAGTCGGACGTCGCGAAGCTCGATCGCGCCCCCTGGGAGGCCTGCCGGGTCCAGCTCTTCACCGCCCACCAGATGGGCGGCTGCGCCATGGGGCGCGACCCGGAGCGCTCCTGCACCTCGCCCGAGTTCCGGCTCCACGCCCACGAGAACGTCTTCGTGGTGGACGGGTCGGTCCTGCCCACCTCTCTCGGGGTGAACCCCCAGCTCACCATCTTCGGCCTCGCTCACCTGGCGGCCGAGCACGTGGCGGCGGGCGTGCGCTGACCCCCCGGGCGGGATCCCTCGGCCGGCGGTGGACCCGGGGGGCCTTCTCGCGCTAGTTCCCTTCCCCGTGAGCGAGCGGATCTTCGAGGGCCGGGTGGCCCTCGTCAGCGGAGGCGGCCGGGGCATCGGGCGCGCCATCGCGCTCGAGCTCGCCCGCGCCGGGGCGGCCCTGGCGCTCGTGGCGCGCACCCGGGCCGAGGTGGAGGAGGCGGCCGCCGCGGTGCGCGCGCTCGGGCCCCGCGCCCTCCCCGTGGTGGCCGACCTCTCGGAGCGGGGCGCGCCGGCCGCGGTGGCGGGGGAGGCCGCCGGGGCCCTCGGCCCGGTCGACCTGCTCGTGAACAACGCCGGGCTCGACGCGAGCGGCCCCCTCGAGCGCACGCCCGCGGCGACCTGGGACCGCCTCCTCGCCGTGAACGCCACCGCCCCCTTCCTGCTCGTGCAGGCCTGCCTGCCCTCCATGTACGCGCGCGGGTTCGGCCGCATCCTCAACGTGGCCTCGGTGGCCGGCCTCACCGGCCTCAAGTACGGCGCGGCCTACTCGGCCTCCAAGCACGCGCTCGTCGGTCTCACCCGCTCGGTGGCCGCCGAGTGCGGCCGCAAGGGGGTGACCTGCAACGCGCTCTGCCCGAGCTGGACCGAGTCCCGCATGATGGAGGAGGCGCTGCTCGCCATCGTCCGCGCCACCGGTCGCACGATCGAGGAGGCGCGCGCGGCGGTGCTGCGCCATAACCCGCTCGGCCGGGCGGCCACCCCCGAGGAGGTGGCGCGGGCCGCCCTGGCGGTGCTCGGCAACGCCGCCATTCACGGTCAGTGCATACAGGTCGACGGGGGCGAGCTCATGGCCTGAAGGGCCGCCCGGCGCCCCCTTTGAGCCCTCCCCCCAAGGTGAGACCCGCCGGCGCTTGACTTGGCCCCGGCCCTTCGGGCATCCATCGAGCTTCCACCAAAGAGCCCACCCGCCGCATCGCGAGGCCGCATGGAGACCAAGATCCTGCTCCCGGAGCACGAGATCCCCACCCACTGGTACAACATCATCCCGGACATGCCAGGCCCGCTCGCCCCGGTGCTCCACCCCGGGACCCTGAAGCCGGTCACCCCCGACGACCTGTTGCCCATCTTCCCCATGGGGCTCATCGAGCAGGAGGTCTCGACCGAACGCTGGGTGAAGATCCCGGACGAGGTGCGCACCCTCTACCGGCTGTGGCGCCCCACCCCGCTCTACCGCGCCCACCGCCTGGAGGCGGCGCTCGGCACCCCGGCCCGCATCTACTACAAGTACGAGGGGGTCTCGCCGGCCGGCTCGCACAAGCCCAACACCGCCGTGCCGCAGGCCTACTACAACAAGCTCGCCGGGACGCGGCGCATCGCCACCGAGACCGGGGCCGGCCAGTGGGGCTCGTCGATGGCCCTCGCCTGCCGGCTCTTCGGGCTCGCCTGCACGGTCTACATGGTGAGGGTCTCCTACGCGCAGAAGCCCTACCGCAAGAGCCTCATGCAGCTGTGGGGCGGGGAGGTGATCCCCTCGCCCTCCGACCGGACCAGCGCCGGGCGCGCCGTCCTCGCCGAGGATCCCGAGAGCCCGGGCTCGCTCGGCATCGCCATCTCCGAGGCGGTCGAGGACGCCGCCACCCACGAGGACGCCCGCTACGCGCTCGGCTCGGTCCTGAACCACGTGCTGCTGCACCAGACGGTCATCGGGCAGGAGGCCCTGGAGCAGATGGACATGGCCGGCGAGCGGCCGGACGTGGTCATCGGCTGCGCCGGTGGTGGCTCG
>DATJVF010000329.1:0-3432 GCA_035501995.1 Anaeromyxobacteraceae bacterium | reverse complement strand
TCGGTGGCCGCTACGGCATCCGGCCGGCCGAGCAGGTCATACCCCAGGTCAACCTGGGAGCGCGTGGTCTCCGTGCACGCCGGGACGAGCGCGGCGTTGCGCCCGCACAGGACGTAAGGTCCTGCCGGTACCCCCAGGATGGCGTACGATCCGTCCGCGCCGTACTTTCCGGGGACGAAGGTGCCGTCCGCGCGCAGGGCGCCGCCGGGGTAGACGGTCCAGGTCCCGGCGCCGTCCGGGACCAAGGCCGAGGGGGGCGCCCCGCTCGCCACGTCCGGCGCCGGTCGGGTGACCTGGGCGGCGGGTGGATCGGGCCAGTAGGTCACGAGCCGGGTTCCCGAGACGGTGCGGCCGCTCGTCACCGTCATGGTGAGGTAGGCGGTGACCGACGATCCCTCGGCGTTGCTGGCGGTGATGTCGAGCTCGCAGGTCGTCGGGCCGGAAGAAGGAGCGGTCCAGGCCGCGCTGGGCTTCGACGGGTCGTCGAAGCTCCCGCAGGTGCCCGACCAGAGGTAGGAGACGGGCTCGCCGTCCGGGTCGTGGGCCGAGGCCTCCACGGTGGTGGTCGAGCCGGGTGCGACGGTGGTGGTGGGGGTCGACAGGCTGTCCAGGACCGGGGGGGAGCCGAGGGCCGCCGGGGCCGCGAGCTCTACCACCAGGGTGACCGCGGCGCTCGCGCCGGCCGCGATGTCGCTCCTGGCGGAGCCGGCGCCGAGGACGGTCCCCCCGGCGTCGAGCGCCACGCCCTCGAAGAGTCGACCCGCGCCGGCCGGGATCCCCGTCACGTAGGCGCTCCAGGCGCCATTCTCCGGCGTGAGCTCGGCGACGATGGGCGTGAAGCTCGCGCCGTCGCCGGGGCTCACCGTCACCCGCAGGCGCGCGATGGAGCTCGTGGCCTGCGAGAGCTGGGCCGCCACCCGCGCCGAGCCGGTCGAGGCCGGGCCCGAGGAGGCCAGCCGGCCGGCGCCGCAGCCGGACGCAGCCGCGCCGAGAGCGACGGCGAGCGCGCCGAGGGCACGCGCGAGCGTCGAGTGACCCATCGCCCCCCTGGCCTCCCCTACTCCAGCATCTCCGCCACCGGGGCGCTGGCCTCGAGCGAGGCGGCCGAGCCGTTCTCGCGCTCGCCCGGCCGGGCGGTCCTCGGCGCATCGAAACCCGGCCCCTGTTCACGGAGCTGCAGGCTGCGGTGATACAGCGTGTGGAGCAGGTACTCGAAGCGCTCCATCCCGAGCAGCTGTCGGTCGCGCTCGAGGAGGCTGGTGGCCGCCTCGGGGAGGCCGAAGTAGCACCGGATGCCGTCCAGCCAGTGGAACACCTGGGCGGTGAGATCCCTCGAGCCGCGGGCCGCCTCGGACTTGAGGAACTCCACCAGGTCGCGGGGCATCCGGAAGGTCTGCATGAGCTTGTCGCTGCGGCCGCCGGGCGCCGACCCGTCCGGCGTATGATGCTTGTCAGTCATATGCGTTCTCTCGGCGCGACCGTCGATACACCTTCACCCCGGCAAGACGCCTACCGCGCAAAGGCCGACCGGTGCGACGCACTATGCGAAGGTACGCGCGCGCTGTCCATGCACCAAAACAGCGGTCACAGGCGCGCCACGAGGTGCCGCTGCCCAAACCGAGTGATCACGGCTCGCTGCCGTCGGCCTCCTCGGCTCGTGTTGCCGCGTGTTCACCGAAAAGTTGACTCGCCCCGCAGGCCACCCTGCGCTCGAAGGGCTTCACTTCGCCCTGGCGACCACCCTGGAGAGGGCGAGCTCGTTCAGGGCCGGCGCGTTCTGCTCGAGGAGCCTAGCGAGGTAGGCCTGCCGGTTGGCCTTCGTCCGCTCCGCCCTGAGCTCGGCCGCGAGGGCCTCCCTCACCTCGGCGAGCGGCCGCGTCGAGGGCGCCCGGGCCTCGAGGAGCTTCACGACGTGCCACCCGTCGTCGAGCCGCAAGGCCTCGGAGACGGCCCCCTGGGCGAGGCCCTTCACCGCCCCTCGGATGCCCGGGACGATCTGGCTCTCGGTGAGCCAGCCCACCTCGCCGCCCCGCGCGGCGGCCTGAGCGTCGTCGCTCGTGGCGCGGGCCACCGCCGCGAAGTCGGTCCCCTTCTTGAGCTGCCCCAGCGCCTCGTCGAGGTGCCGGCGCGCGCGCTCCTCGGAGTCCTGGTCAGCGCCGCGCGGGGCGGAGACGAAGATCTGGGCCAGGTGGTATTGCCGCGGCACCGCCAACGCTCCCGGGTTGCCGTCGTAGGCCGCCTGGAGCTCGGCCTCGCTCGGATAACCCTCCGGTGGCCTCGAGACCGACTGGAGGTAGAGCTCGGTGAGCGCCTGGTCGCGCACCCGGTCGAGCTGCGCCTTCACCGCAGGGTCCTGGTCCCACTTGCGCGCCTGGGCTTCGCGGAGCACGGCCAGCCGGGCGAGGTAGGTGCGGACGAACTGGGCGAGCAGGGCCGGATCCCTGCCCAGGGAGGCCTGCTCCGCGGCAGGGAGGGTCTCGACGTAGGCCCTAAGCTCGTCGCTCGTCACGTTCGTCCCGCCCACGCGGGCCACCACCTCGGCTGCGCGGGAAGCCATGGGCGCGGCGAGGAGCAGGGGCGCGGCGAGGAGGAGGAGAGGGCGCCCGCGGGCGCTGCGGAAGCACGTGGGTGCGGTCATGGTTTCACCTTCTGTTCAAGGAGTCGGTCCTGGTAGTCTTGAGCGGCGTTCTCGAGCTCCACCCGTTTCAGGCCCAGGAACGGCTCGCGCGCGGCGATGGCCGCTCCCATCCCCATGTGGGCGAGCCAGTCGATGACCTCCTCGCCGACGCGGAACATCCGCTCGTTCTTGGCCTGGCAGCTCGAGAGCCGTTCCTTCACCGCCCGGACCTCGGCCGCGAGCGCCGCCCGGTCCCTCTCCTTGGCTCTGGCGGCCTCGTCGCCCGCCCGGGCGGCGTTCTGGCACTCGGTCAGGGAGGCGGCGAGCTCCTGGGCGGCCTTCTCCCCGTCGGCCAGGCGCTCCTCGAGGGCCGTGGCGCGCCGCTCGGCAGGGCCGCAGTCGCACTTCACGGGCGGCGGGGCGCGCTTCAGGGCGGAAGCTTCCTGGCGGAGCGCGGCGAGTTCCTCCTTCAGGGCCGCCTCGCGCGCCTGCCCCTGGGCGCGCTCCTCCTCGAGCGCCTCAACCCGCTGGGCCGAGGCGCGCAGGGCGTCGCGCAGGCGGGTCTCGGTGATGGAGTCGCTCCGCGCGGTCCCGGGGAGGAAGAGGGCGCAGGCGAAGAGCAGGCGTGAGGCGCGCATGGTCAGAACCTCGCCCAGAGATCGAGCTGGAAGACGTCGGACTTGTAGGGCGGGCCGGACACCTGGTCCGCGCTCATCCAGCGGGCGGTGGCGAGGACGTCGTCGGCCACCGCGACGGTGGCGGCGAGGACGAACCCCTTGAGGTTCGTCCCCCCGAGCCCGAAGTCGGAGTTCGTG
>DATJVF010000328.1:0-7882 GCA_035501995.1 Anaeromyxobacteraceae bacterium | reverse complement strand
CCGAGGAAGGACAGGCCCGGCGCCTCGACATGCTGCTCGACGTGCCGCTCGACGTCTCGGTCGAGCTCGGCCGCTGCCGCATGTCGATCCAGGATCTGCTCGGGCTCGCCCCCGGCTCGGTGGTCGAGCTCGACAAGGCGGCCGGCGAGCCGCTCGACATCCTCATCAACGACCGGCTGGTGGCGCGCGGCGAGGCGGTGGTGGTGAACGACAAGTTCGGCGTGCGCATCACCGACATCGTGAGCCCGCAGGAGCGGATCGCCCGGCTGCGCTAGGGCCCCGAGAGAGCGATGGACCAGAACGTCCGCCCCGCCCCCGCCGAGCTCCCGGCCCCCCCGGGCGCGACGCCGCTCACCGCCGTCCCACCCGCCCAGCCGGCCTTCGGCGGCCCCTCCGGGTTCTCGCCCGGGCCCTGGGCGGCCGGGCTCTTGCTCGCGGCCCTGGCGGCGGCGGCGGTGGTCCTCGCCCGCCGCAGGCGCCGGGAGCCGCGCCTCATCGAGATCCTGGAGTCGGCGAGCCTCGGCCCCAAGCGATCGCTGGTCCTCGCCCGCCTCGGCGACGAGGTGGTCCTCATCGGCAGCTCCGAGGGCGGGGTGAGCCTCCTCTCCAGCCGGTCGGCGGCAGGGCTCGTCCCGGCCCCGGCGCGCGAGGCGCGGGGCGTGAGCGGCCCGCCGCCCGCCCCCGCCGAAGCCGCCGGGCGCGGGCTGCGCTTCCTGAAGGAGCTCTTCCCGCGCCGCCGGGCCGCCGAGTCGCCGGCCTTCGAGAACTACTTGAGCGAGAGCGTGGAGGACCTGGAGCTCCGCCGCAAGCTCGCCGCCGGACAGGCGGGGCACGTCCCATGACCTACCTCGCGAGCGCGCTCCGGCTCGCCTCGGCGGCCAGCGAGCCGGCCATCTCCCTCAACATCGGCGGGGGGGGATCGGCGCCGGTGAAGCTCTTCCTGCTCTTCACCGCCCTCTCCTTCGCCGGCGCGCTCATCGTCTCGGTCACCTCCTTCACGCGGATCGTGATCGTCCTCTCCTTCCTGCGCCAGGCCCTGGGGACGCCCCAGCTCCCGCCGAACCAGGTGGTGGTGGGGCTGGCGCTCGTGCTCTCGGCCTTCGTGATGGCCCCCACTGCCGAGCGGGTGTGGGGCGAGGCGCTCGGGCCCTACCTCGACGACCGGTTGCCGCCCGGCGAGACCTTGGAGCGGGCCAGCGTGCCCCTGCGCGAATTCATGCTGCGCCAGACCCGGGAGCAGGACCTCCAGCTCTTCTACGAGGTCTCGCACCGGGCCCGCCCGCTCCGCGGCGAGGAGATCCCCATGACGGTGGTGGTGCCGGCCTTCATGGTCTCCGAGCTCACCACCGCCTTCCGGATGGGGCTGTTCCTCTACGTGCCGCTCCTGCTCGTCGACCTCCTCGTGGCGGCCATGCTCATGTCGATGGGGATGATGATGGTCCCTCCCACCATGATCGCGCTGCCCCTCAAGATCGGCATCTTCCTCATGGCCGACGGCTGGCGGCTGGTGGTGGCGAGCCTGGCGAGGTCCTTCACGTGACCCCCGAGCTCCCCTCCGCCCTCCTGCGCGAGGGCCTGGTCCTGCTCGGCACGGTGGGAGCGCCGCTCTTCGCCACCGCGATCGTGGTGGGCCTCGTGGTGGGCGTCCTGCAGGCAGCCACCCAGGTGAACGACCCGGCCACCGGGTTCTTGCCGCGCGCGGCGGCGGCGGTGCTCGTGGTCTGGTACGCCGGCCCGTGGATGGTGGGGCGGCTGGCGGGCTTCCTCGCCACCGCCCTCACCCGCATGTCGGGCCACGGCGGATGACCCTTCCCCTCGCGAGCGCCTTCGCCTTCCTGCTCGTCCTCCTGCGCACGACCGGGCTCTTCCTCAGCGCCCCGGTCCTCTCGGCGCGGGTGGTGCCGGCGAGGCCGCGCCTGGCGCTCGCGCTCCTCGTGGCCTTCGCGGTCTACTGCGGCGTGGGCGCGCCCGCGGTGAGGGCCCCCGAGCACCTCGGGGCGCTCTCTCTGGCGGCGGCCGCCGAGGGGGCCCTGGGGCTCCTGGCCGGGCTCTCCGCACGCTTCACGCTGCTCGCCGCGCTCTCGGCCGGCCACGCGGCGAGCATCAGCATGGGCGTCGGCTACGGTGCGCTGCTCGACCCCTCGAGCGGGGCCGAGTCGAACTCGGCCGGCGAGCTCCTCTACACCGTGGCCCAGGCTGGCGCGGTGGCCCTCGGGATCCACCGCGAGGCGTTCGCCTACCTGGCCCGCTCGGTGGCCGCCTTTCCCCCCGGCGGCCCCCTCTCCCTCCACGAGCTCGCGGCGCGGGTGGTGTGGGACGGCACCATGGCCGCCGCCCTCGGGGCCAGGCTCGCCCTGCCCATGCTCTCGGCGGTCCTGGTGGGCCACGTGGTGATGGCCGTCCTCGGGCGCAGCGCCTCGCAGCTCAACCTGCGCACCCTCGGCTTCTCGGTGGCCATCCTGGCCGGCGGCGGGGCCTTCTACCTCGTCGCACCCCCCGCCGCCGAGATGGCCGCCCGGGCGGCCCTCCAGACCCTCGCGAGGTGAGCTTTGGCCGAGGACCAGGAAAGTCGCACCGAGGCTCCGAGCCAGAAGCGGCTGCAGAAGGCGCAGGAGGAGGGGCAGCTCCCGCTCGGCCGCGACGTGCCGCTCGTGGCCGGCCTGGCCTTCGGCACCATCGCTCTCCTGTGGACGGTGCGATCCCTGCGCGCGAGCCTGGTCACGGCAGTGGCCGAGACGGCCGGGGCGGCGGCGGGCGCACCCTTCCCCATCCTGCCGCACCTCCTCGCCGGGCCGCTCGGCGCGGCGGCCGCCGTCTGCGGGGCGGCTGCGCTGGGGAGCACCCTCGCCACCCTGCTCCAGACCCGGGGGGCGGTGTGGCCCGACCGCTTCATGCCCGACCTGTCGCGCCTCGTGAACGGCGCCCGCTTGACCCAGCTCTTCAGCCGCCAGGTCCTCTCCGATCTGGCGCTCTCGGTCGTCAAGGTCGTGGCGCTCGGCTACGCCGCCTACACCAGCCTGCATGCCGACTTCGTGACGCTGCCGCACCTGCTCGGCGCCAAGGCCGCCGACCAGCTCGCCAGCGCCTTCGGGATCCTGCTCCGGGTGGCGGAGCGCATGCTCTTCGCGGCGGTGGTCCTGGCCGGCGCGGACCTTGCACTCGTCCACCGACGGTACATGAGGAAGATGCGCGTGACGCGACAAGAGGCGAAGAGGGACCTGCGCGAAGAGGAGGGCGACCCCCTGCTCCGGGGCAAGCGCAAGCAGAAGCACCGCGCGCTCTCGCGCGGGCGGGCCCGGATCGAGGTCCCCCGCGCCGACGCCCTGCTCGTGAACCCCACCCACATCGCCCTCGCCCTGCGCTACCGGCGCGACGAGGGGCGGGCCCCGCGGGTGACCGCCAAGGGCAAGGGCGTCCTCGCCGAGTACATGCGCGACCTGGCCCGCGAGAACGCCATCCCCATCGTGGAGAACATCCCGCTCGCCCGCCTGCTCTACCGGAAGGTCAAGGTGGGCAGCGAGGTCCCGGCCAGCACCTACAAGGCGGTGGCGGCGGTGCTGGCCTTCGTCTACCGCCTGACCGGGCGGGTCCCCGGCGGCCGGACGGTGTCGCCGTGACGGATCTCGGGTCCATCCGCAGCGCCCGCGAGGCCCCGCATGCCTGAGGTGGCGACCCGCACCGCGGCCCGCGCCGAGATCCTGCTCGCCGGCGCCGTCCTGGCGGTGGTGGTGATCCTCATCGTCCCGGTGCCGGCCGGCGGCCTCGACGTGCTCCTGGCGCTCTCGGTGGGGCTCGCGCTACTCATGCTGCTCACCGCGCTGGGGCTCACCCGGGCGCTGGACTTCTCGACCTTCCCCTCCCTGCTCCTCATCACCACCCTCTTCAGGCTCTCGCTCAACGTGGCCACCACCCGCCTCATCCTCCTGCACGGCGGGGAGGGCCCGAGCGCGGCCGGCCACCTCATCGAGGCCTTCGGCCGCTTCGCGGTGGGGGGGAGCCTGGTGGTGGGGCTGGTGGTCTTCCTCATCCTCCTGGTGGTGAACTTCGCCGTCATCACCAAGGGCGCCAACCGCGTCTCCGAGGTGGCGGCGCGCTTCACCCTCGACGCCATGCCGGGCAAGCAGATGTCGATCGACGCCGACCTCGCCGCCGGCATCATCGACGACCGCGAGTCCAAGACCCGCCGCCAGATGCTGGAGCGCGAGGCCGAGTTCTTCGGGGCCATGGACGGCGCCTCCAAGTTCGTGCGCGGCGACGCGGTGGCCGGCCTGGCCATCACCGCCATCAACATCGTGGGCGGCCTGGTGGCCGGCCTCCTCCGCGACCACATCTCCATCGGCCAGGCCGCCGAGACCTACACCCTGCTCACGGTCGGCGACGGCCTCGTCACCCAGCTGCCGGCCCTGCTCGTCTCGACGAGCGCCGGCATCGTGGTCACCCGCGCCGCCGGGGAGCACCTCGGGACCCAGGTCGGCGAGCAGATCTTCGGGCGGCCCCGCGCGCTCGCCACCGCCGCCCTGGTCCTCGGCGTGCTCGGCCTGTTGCCGGGGATCCCGATCTTCGCCTTCTGGGGGGTGGCGAGCGCCCTCTACCTGCTCTCCCGCCGCGCCTCCCGCGTCGAGCGCGAGCGGGCCAAGCCGCAGGCCAAGGCCGCCGACAAGCCGAGGGACAAGGTCTCGGAACTCTTGGCGGTGGAACCGCTCGAGCTCGAGGTGGGCTTCGCCCTCGTGCCGCTCATCGACGTCGCCAAGGGCGCCGAGCTCCCCGGTCGCGTCACCGCGCTCAGGAAGCAGCTCGCCGGCGACCTCGGCATCGTCCTGCCCTCGGTCCACCTGCGCGACAACCTGCGCCTCGAGGCCAACGCCTACCGGGTGCTGCTGCGCGGCCTCGAGATCGGCAAGGGCTTGGCCCACGCCGACCGCCTGATGGCGCTCGACCCCTCGGGCAAGCCGCCCGCGGTGGAGGGCCTGCGCGGCCAGGACCCGGCCTTCGGCCTGCCGGCGGTCTGGGTGCTCCCGGCCGACCGGGGCCGGGCCGAGGCGGCCGGGCTCACCCTGGTCGACGCCCCCTCGGTGGTGACGACGCACCTCGCCGAGCTCCTCCGCCGCAACGCCCACGAGCTCGTGGGCCGGCAGGAGGCCCAGGACCTCCTGGCCCTCATCGGCAAGGAGGCCCCCAAGCTCGTCGAGGACGTGGTCCCCGGCACGGTCTCCCTGGGCGAGATCGTCCGCGTGCTGCGCGCGCTGCTCAAGGAGGGCATCTCCATCCGCGACCTGCGCACCATCCTCGAGGCGGTGGCCGACGCGGCGCCCCGCTCGAAGGAGACCCCCTGGCTCGTCGAGCAGGCGCGGCGCCGGCTGGCGCGTCAGATCACCGCCCGGGTGGCGACGGCCGAAGGGGTGGTGAAGGCCATCACCCTCGACCGGGCCACCGAGGACGCCCTGCGTCACGGGCTGGGCGCCTCGGACGGCGAGCCCGCGCTCGCCCCCGACGTCGAGACGGCGCGGCGGCTCATCGCGAGCCTCGAGAGCCATGGGGCACGGCTCGCCTCCTCGGGCCTGCCGGTGGTGCTCCTCGCCCCTCCCGACCTGCGCCGGCCGCTCTTCGAGTTCGCGTCCCGCTTCGTACCCGACCTGTGGGTGGTGGCCGCCCGGGAACTCGTGCCCGGCACCACCGTGGAACCGGCCGGGCTCTTGCAAGCTGCCCCACCCCAGCTGGAGAGCGTCGCCGCCTAGCTCGAGGACCCCATGAGCGCCACCGTCCGTACCTTCCGCGCCCCCGACTCCTCCTCCGCCCTCGCCGCCGTCAAGGCCGCCCTCGGCCCGGACGCGATCCTCATCTCCTCCCGCACCGTGCAGGGGGGGCTGTTCCGGCGCGCCGAGGTGGAGGTGACCGCCGCGGCCGGGCCGCTCGTCGAGCCGGCCCTCGACGCGCCCCGGGCCGCCGGAGCCTACGCCAAGGCGGAGCGGGAGACCCGCGACGCCCTGCGCCTCGGCCGGCCGGCCGACGACCAGCTCGCCTCGGAGGTGAAGCTGCTCCGCCGCTCGGTGGAGGAGGCGCGCCGCGCGCTCGCCACCGTCACCCGCGAGGCGCGCGCCAGCCACGACCTGCAGATCCCGCCCGCCGCCGCTCTCCTGCACGCACGGCTCACCGGGCGCGGGGTGGAGCCGGTGCTGGCCGAGGAGCTGGTGCGCCAGGCGCTCCAGCTCTCCGCCCGGCCCAGCGGGCTCCTGGGGGCGATCCGCGACCTCGTCGGGGAGCGGCTCCTCCCCTGCCGCGCCCCCTGGCTCCACGACGGCCGTCACGTCATCGCGCTCGTCGGCCCCACCGGGGTAGGCAAGACCACCACCCTCGCCAAGATCGCCGCCCGGGCCCTCATCGAGTCGAAGAAGAAGGTGGCGCTGCTCACCGTCGACACCTACCGCATCGGCGCCTGCGACCAGCTCGCCCGCTACGGCGAGATCATGGGCGCGCCGGTCCTGGTGGCGCGCGACCGCTCCGAGCTCTACGCCGCCTACGAGCGGGTGCGGGAGTTCGACCTCGTGCTCGTCGACACCGCCGGCCGCTCCTCGGCCGAGGACGTCTCGCGGCAGGCGGACCTGGTGCGGGTGCTCCCCAAGGTCCAGCTCCACCTGGTGGTCTCGGCCGCCACCGGCGCGCTCGAGCTGGCCGCCATCGGCGAGCGCTACCAGGCGCTGCAGCCCGACCGCCTGGTCTTCTCCAAGCTCGACGAGGCCGCCGGTCCCGGGGCGGTGCTCTCGGTCGCGGTCCGCATCCCGCGCCCGGTGAGCTGCGTCACCGACGGCCAGCGGGTGCCCGAGGACCTCCACGCGCTGTCGGCCTCCGAGCTCGCCGACCTCGTGCTTCCCGAAGAGCCCCCCGCGCAGGATTGAGGAGCCGCCCGTGGACCAGGCCGAGAGCCTTCGCGAACTGGTGGGGAAGAGCCCGGGCGGCCCGCCCCTGCGCGTCATCGCCGTCACGAGCGGCAAGGGCGGCGTCGGCAAGACCCACATCGCCTGCAACCTGGCCATCCTGGCCGCCCGCGCCGGCCGGCGGGTGCTGGTGGTGGACGCCGACCTCGGCCTCGCCAACGCCGACATCGTCCTCGGGGTGGCCCCCCACTACCACCTCGGCCACCTCCTCGAGGGGTCGGCCTCGCTGGACAGCATCCTCGCCGAGGGGCCGCAAGGGGTGCGCATCCTGGCCGCCTCCACCGGCGTGCAGGAGCTCACCCACCTCGACGACACCCAGAAGCTGCGGCTCGTCACGGCCCTCGACGCCATCGAGGATCGCTTCGACCTCGTCCTCATCGACTGCGGGGCCGGCATCGGCGACAACGTGCTCTTCTTCGCCGGCGCCGCCCAGGAGGCGCTGCTCGTCATCTCGCCCGAGCCGACCAGCCTCACCGACGCCTACGCGGCGGTGAAGGTGCTCTCGCAGCAGGGTGGCGTGGAGCGCTTCTCGGTCGTGGTGAACCAGGTGCCGCTCGAGGCGCACGCGCGCGACGTCTACGGCAAGCTCACCCGGGTCACCGAGCGCTTCCTCACCGCCCGGGTCGCCTTCCTCGGCCACGTGCCGCGCGACGAGAACCTGCAGCGCGCGCTCATGGCCCAGCGGCCGGTCGTGGATCTCTTCCCGCGCTCGCCGTGCAGCCGCGCCCTGCAGGACATCGCGAAGACCCTGCTCGACCGGCCGCCGCCGCCCTCGCTCCAGGGCGGCCTCAAGTTCCTCTGGCAGCGCCTGCAGCGCGAGGGGAGCCCGGGCTAGCCTTGCACCGCGCCCACGCCCGTTACGCCGCCGAGGGCGACAGCGACACCGCGCTGGTGATGCGCCACGCGGCGCTCATCGACCGCGCCGCGCGCCGCGTCGCCGGGCGCACGGC
>DATJVF010000327.1:0-2192 GCA_035501995.1 Anaeromyxobacteraceae bacterium | reverse complement strand
GCGTCCCAGCTCTTCCAGGTCGGAGGGCACATCACGAACGGTGTAGTAGAAGACGTGGTCGTCCTCGTTGACGGTCTCCATGATCCCGCGCCCGTAGGCGAGGCTGCTCGAGAAGACCAGCCGCCCGTCCTGGTCGGTGAGGCCGTCGAAGGTGACGATGCGTCCCCGGATGAACTCCTCGAAGATGAAGTCCCCCGATGGCTTGCGCGCGAAGAAGCGTTCGAGGGCGCTCTCGTCGTCGATCTTCCAGGTGGCCGCCGCGCCCACCCCCACGTCGGGCTTTGCCACCACCGGGTAGCCGACCTCGTCGACGAACGCCCTCGCCTCGGAGAAGGTGAGCGCCACCCGGCCCCGGGCTACCGGGATCCCCGCCGCCCGGAAGACCTCCTTCATGCGAGACTTGCGCTTGATGTCCACGATCCGGTCGGACTTGATCCCGTCCAGGTTGAAGTCGGTCCTGAGGCGCGCCTCGGTCTCCAGCCAGTACTCGTTCAGGGAGTCGATCCGGTCGATCTTGCCGTGGCGGTGGGTGAGGTGCCCCATGGCCCGCACCAGCTGGTCGTAGTCGTGCATGTCGCGCACGCGGTAGTACTCGGCGAGCGCTCCCTTGAGCTCCGGTCGCAGGGCTTCGTAGGGGGCGTCCGCGATGCCGAGCACCCTGGCCCCCGCCTGCCGCAGCGCCACGCAGAAGCGGAACCAGTTGGGCGGGAAGTGCGGCGAGAGGAAGACGAAGTTCATGGGGCCCTCGGTCGTGGACCAAGGCAGAGATTAGACCAAAGCCCCGCCGCCGGCACCTTCGTTCACCGCTCGCGACGGCGAAGCGGCCTGCGAGGGCCTCCTCGCCCCTCGGTACTACTCGCAGCCAGCGCGCGCGAGGGGGGCCAGGAGGGGCCGGCGCGAGAGCCGCCGTATCCGCCGGCGCGCCTCCTCGGAGAGCGGCCCCCCACCGTCGACCACCGCCCGGTAGGCCTCCAGCGCGCGCCTTAGCGCGGCGGGGATCCGGTGGCGGAAGTAGATCTCCTCCTCCGCCCGCGCCAGGGCGAGGCGCACCTCCGGTGCGCCGCGCGAGCGCGGAAAGCGCTCGAGGAAGGCGAGCGCCCGCTCACGGGTTTCCTCGGTGCGGCACGGCCCGGCCGCTCTCACCGCCAGGAGGCGCGCTTGCTCGGCGGCTCCGCCTTGCCCCTCCACCATGAGCTCGAAGGTCGCCGAGTAGTGGACCCGACCGGCCACCACCTCGAAGATCGGACGGTTGAGGAGCTTGTCGGCCGCCCGGTACGCGGCGAGCCCTTCCGGAGCCAGGCCCGGCGCCAGCCGGGCGGCGAGCCCCCCGGCCGCGAGCAGGAGCTCGTCGCGGCCTGGCGCTCTCGGCAGCGCCCGCGCGAAGGCCGCCGCGAGGTCGAGCGCGGCGCTCCCCCGCCCCGCCGCGGCCAGCGCCTCGAGGCGGGCCCGGAGCAGGGGGAGGGTCTTCTCCCCGGAGCCCACGGCCAGGATCTCGTAGCGCCCCTCGCCCACCGCCGCGCGCAGCCGCACCAGCACCGGCGCCCCGGCGGTCGGCGGCGCTTGCAGCCGGAGCGCCACCACCTCCCCTGGCTGGCCCTCGATCCCGTCTCCGAAATGCGTGCCCCGGGCACCGGGCTGTAGGTCATCGCCGCTCGGCATCCACAGTTCGGCCGAGAGGGCGAGCTCGTCGTTTCCCGGAACGAGGAGCACGAGCTCGGGTCGCTCGGACGGCGCGCGCGGCGCGACGGCGTAGGTGTCGTCGTCGTCGGCCGCCGTCTCGCCCACGATGCGGGTGCCCTCGCCGAGCGGGTTGCGCTCGCCGACCTCGCGCCAGTCCGGGTAGCCGGCCTCGACGCCCTCTGCCATCACCGGGGCGTCGTCGGGCTCGACCTCCTCGCCGGGGGTCACCTCCTGCAGCCAGGCCCTGAGGAGGTAGGCCTCGTCGGGCTTCTCCACCGGGCGCGTACCCTCCGGGTGCACCTCGCGCACGGCCAGGAAGTAGCTGCCCGGCCCCACCAGCGCGACGAGCCGCAGCGGCCTACCCGGGCCGCGGTGGGCCTGGGCCACGAAGGGCGCCTCACGGTGGGGATCCCCCGCCGCCGGCGCCCGGTTGAGGGTGAGCGTCACGTCGAGCCCAGGGATCCCCTGGTCGGGCGAGGCCTCCGCACTCCACTCGGCGAGGAGGGTCAGCC
>DATJVF010000326.1:0-3291 GCA_035501995.1 Anaeromyxobacteraceae bacterium | reverse complement strand
CATGTGCTGCCTCGACGAGGCCGACGAGATGCTCAACATGGGCTTCTTCGAGGAGGTGACCCGCATCCTCGACCACCTCCCCGACGACTGCCAGCAGATGCTGTTCTCGGCCACCGTCCCGGAGGACATCAAGCAGCTCATCCACGACTACCTGTCCGATCCGGAGACCATCCTGCTCTCCGGGGACGAGTACCGGGTCGACAACATCCGCAACGTCTTCTTCCACACGGTGGACGCCTACCCCAAGCCGCGCAACCTCGTTTACATGATCGAGATGGAGGAGCCCGAGTCGGCCATCGTCTTCTGCAACACGCGCAGCGACACCGGGCTCGTCACCGCGGTGCTGAACCGCAACGGCTACGACGCCGAGCTACTCAACGGAGACCTCCCGCAGAAGGAGCGCGAGCGCGTCATGGCCAAGGTGAAGGCGGGCGAGCTGCGCTTCATGGTGGCGACCGACATCGCCGCCCGCGGCATCGACATCTCCGACCTCAGCCACGTCATCAACTACTCCCTGCCCGAGGACCCGGCCGGTTACCTCCACCGCGTGGGGCGCACCGGGCGCATCGGCAAGTCGGGCACCGCCCTCTCGCTCGTCTCCGGCGGCGAGATGATGACCCTGAAGGCGCTGCAGACCCGGTACGGGATCGCCTTCGAGGAGAAGGTGCTGCCGGCGCCCGAGGAGGCGCGCCGGGCCTGGACCGAGCGGCACGTCGCCGAGCTACGCGAGATGATGAGCGCCTCGGTCTTCGAGGCCTACCTCCCGCTCGCCCAGGAGCTCAAGGCGCGACCGGACGGGGAGTGGCTCTTGGCCTTCGCCCTCAAGTACTTCTTCACTCACCACCGCATGGAGCGCGCGCAGATGCTCCGCAAGGCCGAGCACAAGCGCGAGGAGCACGAACGGCGCGAGCTCCGCCCGGCGAGTGAGCCCACCGCCCCGCCGTCGGAAGGGCGGGGCGCCGAGGGAGCCCGTGGCGAGCGCGGGCGGCGACGGCGCCGGGGCGAGCGAGGCGGGCGGGGCGAGCGGGGCGGGCGGGGCGCCGAAAGGGCAGGCCCGCCGCCGGAGCCGGCACGGCTGCGCGAGGTCCCGGCCGAGGAGGTGAGCCTCGAGGCGCCCAAGAAGGCCGCGGCCGAGGCGCCGCCCCCGCGGGGGAGGGTGTTCTTCACCCTCGGCGAGAAGGACGGCGCCGACGAGGCCAAGGTGAGGGCGGTGGTGGCGGCCCTCGCTCCGGACCTCGAGCTCATGGGCGTGGAGGTGCGCCAGAACCACAGTTTCCTGGAGGTGCCCCCGGAGGCGGTGGAGGCGGGGGTGGCCGCGCTGAACGGCAAGGAGCACGACGGCAAGGCGCTCACCGCCGAGCGGGCGCGGCGCAGGCGACGCTAGGAGGGACCGGGCCGGTCAGGCCCGCGGGGAGGCGTCGAGCGCGGCGCGCAGCGGGGCCACCTGGGTCTCGAAGTCGGCGCGCTGATCGGGGGCGATGGGGGCCTCGCGCGGAACCTTGAGGCTCAACGGGTTCACGAAGGCCCCGTCGCGGCGCACTGCGAAGTGCAGGTGCGGGCCGGTGGCGAGGCCGGTCTGACCGACGAGGCCCACCACGTCCTTCTGCATCACCCGCGCGCCCTGGTGCACAGCGATGGCCGAGAGGTGGCAGTAGACGGTCTCGAAGCCGTTGCGGTGGCGCAGGGTCACCGACTTGCCGCAGCCCCCGTTGTAGCCGGCCTGGGTGACCGTCCCGTCGCCCACCGCCCAGACCGGCGTCCCGACCGGTGCCCCGTAGTCGACGCCCAGGTGCGAGCGCACGAAGCCGAGCAGGGGGTGGAGGCGGCTGCCGAAGCGCGAGGTGAGATGGGCGTACTTGAGGGGCGACTTGAGGAAGCCGCGCCGGGCGCTGTTGCCGGCCTCGTCGTAGTAGCTCGCGAAGCCCTGCCCATCCTGGTAGCGGAACAGGCGCCGCGGCCCGGTGACCGCGCCGTCGTACTCGGCGGCCAGGACCTCGCCGTAGCGGAGCAGCTTCCCGTCGACCATGACCTTGTCGACCACCACCTTGAGGTGGTCGCCGGCGCGGACGTCCTGGTAGAAGTCGACGTCCCAGGCCAGCACGTCGGAGGCCAGGACGGCCAGCGCCGGGTCCTCGCCGGCCTTCTGCAGGCTCTCCCACACCGAGCCCTCGATGGCCACGTCGACGCGCGTGCGCTCGGTCACGAGCGCGACCGCTCGCTTCTCGGCGCGCAGCGCGCCGTCCCCGCCGGCCGTCACCGTCCACTCGTCGGCGGCGCTCTGTCGGAAGGACAGGCTCCGCAGGCCCCGCTCGCCCTCCACCCGCTCGAGCCTCAGCTGGTCGCCCGGCCGCACCCGCCGGATGGGGAACTTGTCGGCGAGCGCCCGCAGGATGGCCTGGGCCTCGCCGGGGGCGAGCTTGAGGCGGTTCAGCACCTGGCCGAGGGTCTGGTTTGGGGCGAGGCGGACCGTCATCACCGAGAGCTTCAAGGGGGGCGGCTCGGGGACGGCGCGGGCCGGGACGCTCGGCAGCACCGCCACCGGGGCGAGGGGCTCCGGGGCGCCCTGGGCTGGACTCGGGGGCCTGGGCCCGAAGGCGAGCAAGAGGCCGATGGTGAGCCCGGCGGTCAGGCCGGCCGAGGCGAGCAGGACCGGGAGGCGGCGGGACGGGCGCCGGGGCGTCGAGGAGGTGGGCACGCCGCCTTCGACTCTAGCAGGTCCGCCGCCCGATCCCAGAAAGAGTCCGCGGGTGCGCAGGGGTGGGCGTAAGGGCCACACCCGGCCGCGGGCGGGCCCTAGAGCTCGACCTTGCGGTCCGAGTGGTCGCGCCCGTCGAAGCGGAACAGCACCCCGCGCCCCTCCAGCCGGCTGATGAGGTTCACCGGCCGGCGCCACATGGACTGCAGGTTCTTGAGGGTGTCGCGGGCGTAGTCGACCTTGAGGTCGACCCCGTCGTGCTTGTGGACGAGGAGCAGCTCCCCGCGGTTCTCGTAGTTGCCGTCCTCGACCGCGATGATGGGCTGGCCGAAGTTGGTGAGCATGTGGAGCAGCTTCTCCTTCACCTTCTTGAAGTCGCGCTCCAGGATCTCCCAGCGCTGGTGCTTCTCATTGTAGCCGTAGGTGAAGAGCTTCTGGTCGAGCACGAACTCGAGGGTGAGGAACTCATCGATGAAGGTGACGTCGTTGTAGTGCTTGCGGACCTCGAAGATCTTCTGGCGGCCCGCGCCGAGCTTGCGGTCCCAGCGCCGGCGCTCCTCGAAGGAGTCACACTCGTCGTACTCCTTCCCGAAGCG
>DATJVF010000325.1:0-5722 GCA_035501995.1 Anaeromyxobacteraceae bacterium | reverse complement strand
CGAGGCCGCGGAGGCCGCCCGCACCCGCGCCCTGCTGCAAGTGGCGGAGCTCTCCGATCCGGCGAGTGCCATCGAGCACTTCCGGGCTGCGCTGCTCGCCCGGCCGGGCGACGCCGAGGCCCGGGGGGCGCTCGAGAAGCTCACCGCGCACCCCGAGGCGAAGGTGGCCCGCGCGGCGGCGGAGGCGCTGGTCGAGGTCTCCGAGGCGGCCGGCGAGCCGCGCCGGGTCCTCGGCGCCCTGGAGCGCCTGCGGAGCGGGACCGCCGGGGCCGAGCTCTCCGCCATCGAGAGGAGGGTGGCCCGGGTGTGGGGCGAGCAGCTCGGCGAGTGGCCCAACGCCTTCGCCGCCCTCAGGCGCGCGGTGCGGGCCGCGCCCGACGACGCGGAGGCGCGACGCGAGATGCGGGAGGCCGGAGCCCGGATGGGCGCCGACGCCGAGGTGGCGCAGGAGTACGAGGCCGTGGTGGCCGCGCTCTCCGGGGCCGCCGCCGCCGAGGCCCAGGGCGAGCTCGGACGGCTGTGCGAGGAAAGGCTGCGCGATCCGGAACGGGCCGCCCGGGCCTTCGAGGCGGCGCTGAAGCTCGTCCCTGGACATGGCGATGCCCTCGCTGCGCTCGTCCGCCTCCACCGCGACGCCGGCCGAGAGCGGGAGCGGGTGGCGGCCTGCCTCGCCCTCGCCGAGCACGCCGGGCGCGACGAGGAGCGCCTCGCCACCTGGCGGGAGGCGGCGACGGTCCTGGAGGAGAAGCTCGACGACCCCTCCGGCGCGGCCGAGGTGTGGCAGCGGGTGGCGAAGCTCTCGCCGGGCGACGGAGCGGCCGACCTCGCCCTCGAGAGGCTCTTCTTGCGCCTGCGGCGCCCGGAGGACCTCGAGGCGGTGCTCTCCCGCCGGCGCGAGCGCCTGGGGGCCGGGCAGGACCCGGAGCTCGCCTTCCGACTCTCCGAGCTGAAGCGCAAGGGTCCCGGGGGACCGGCCGAGGCGCTCCCCTTGCTCGAGGAGGTCCTGCGCGCGAAGCCCTCCCACCCCGGAGCCCGGGCGGCGCTCCTCGAGCTCGCGAGCCTCCCCGAGCCGGCCGGCCGGTCCGCGCTCGGGCTCGCCGACGCCCTCCTGCGCGCCGAGGGCGCCCACCCGGCGCGCGTCCTCGCCCGCGAGCGGCGGCTCGACGTGGTGGCCGACCCGGCCGAGCGCGCCGCGCTCCACGCCGAGATCCGCGCCCTCCACGAGCGGGAGATGGGACATCCGGAGCTCGCCTTCGCCGCCGCCGCCAAGGCCTTCGCCGAGGGCGGGCCCGTCGCCGAGGAGGCCGAGCCCGAGCTCGAGCGGCTCGCCGACGCGTCTGCCCTGCACGACCGCCTGGCGGAGGCCTTCGAGGCGGCCGCGGCGCGGACGGGCGGCGATGCCGCCCTCGCCCTCCTCCGCCGGGCGGCCCGGGTGCGCGCGCTGAAGGGCTCCGACCGCGAGGCGGCCCGAGCGGCCTACGAGCGGCTGCTCGCCGCCCTTCCAGAGGACCCCGAGGCGCTCGAGGCGCTCCAGGAGCTCCACTTCGAGCGCGGGGAGGCCGGGCCGCTCTGGGAGATCGGCCACCGCCGGGCCGCCCTCCTCGAGGGCGAGGCGCGCGCCGCCCGCCTGGTAGAGCTCGCCGAGGAGGAGGAGCGGCTCGGCGACCCCTCCCGCGCCGGTGCGGCCGGCGAGGAGGCCCTCAGGATCGACCCGGGATGCTCGCCGGCGCTGGGCCTCCTCTCCCGCGTCTACGCCGCGAGCGGGCAAACGGTGGAGCTGGCGCGGATCCTCAAGGTCCGGTCGGACCTCGAGGGCGAGGACGCCGGCCGGAGGCTCGACCTCCTCGTCGAGCGGGCGGCCCTCCTCGAGCGCGAACCGGACGGCCGGGCGGCCCTGGAGGCCTACGCGGAGGTGCTGGCCGAGAGCCGGCTCGAGGCGCGCGCGCTCGAGGGCCTCGATCGCCTCCTCGCGCGCCCCGAGACGCGCGATCCGGCCGGGCGCATCCTCGAGGACGTCTACCGGGTCCAGGGCGACACCCGGCGCCTGGTCGCACTTCTCGAGACGCGGCTCGAGGACGCCGACGCCGCCGAGCGCGCGCCGCTCCTCTCCGAGATCGCGGCCCTGCGCGAACGCCTCGGGGAGCGGACGGCGGCCTTCGTGGCCCGTGCCCGCGCCCTGGGCGAGATCCCCCCCGGGGCCGACGACCCGGCGCTGCGCGCCGACCTCGAGCGGCTGGCGGCGGCGGCGCCGGCCTTCGCCGAGCTGGCGGAGGCCTACGAGGGCGCGCTCGCCCGTGGCCTGTCGCCCCAGGCCCGCCGCGACGTGCTGAGGCGGCTCGCCAGCATCTACGCCGAGCGCCTGGAGTCGCCTGAGAAGGCCGCGCGCGCCCTCGAGACCCTGGCGGCCGACGCCCCCGAGCCGGAGGTGCTGGCGGCGCTCGTCCGCACCTACCGCGGCCGGGGCGCCTATCGCGAGCTCGCGAGCGCGCTCGCGCGGCAGGCCGGGGTGGCCTCGTCCCCCGAGGCCAAGAAGGAGCTTCTCCTGGAGGTGGCGACGGTCATGGAAGAGCAGCTCTCCGATCGCGAAGGCGCTCTCGAAGCCTACCGGCAGATCCTCGCCATCGACCCCGCCGACCCCAACGCGCTCCGGATGCTCGGACGCCTGCTCGGCGTCGCCGAGCGCTGGGAGGACCTGGTGGGGGTGCTGGGGCAGGAGATCGCGCTCGCCGAGCGCCAGGGCTTGGTCGCCGAGGCGGCCGAGCTGCGCTGCCGGCTCGGTCGGATAAGGCAGCAGCGGCTCGGCGACGTGGACGGCGCCCTGAAGAGCTACCGGGAGGTGCTGGAGCGCGTCCCGAAACACCCCGGGGCCCTGGCGGCCCTGGAGGAGACGGCGAGGTCGGGCGGCAAGGGGTCCGACGAGGCGGCCGCCCTGCTCGAGCCCATCTACGGGCGGGAGGGCGAGCACGGCAAGCTCGTCGAGATGCTCGAGGTGCGCACGCTCGCCCAGCCCGACCCGGCGGCGCGTGCCGCGCTCCTGCGCCGGATGGCCGAGGTGCAGGCCCAGGCGCTGCGCTCCCCCGAGGCGGCCTTCCTGACCGCGGCCCGGGCGGTGCGGGAGGACCCCGACCAGGCCGATTCGATCGCGGCCGCCGCCCGCATCGCCAAGGACGCCGGGCTCGAGGAGGAGCTCGCCGCCCTCATCGGCGAGGTGGCGGACCGGCCGCGCTCGCCGAGGGCGCGGCTCGAGCTGCGCCGGCACCTCGCCCAACTGTCCGCGCGTGCGGGCGAACCGGCGCGGTCCGCCGAGGCCTGGTCGCGCGTGCTCGAGCTCTCGCCCGACGACGCCGAGGCGCTCGACGGGCTCCTCGGCGCGGTCCGCGCCAAGGGGGACGGCGAGGTGCTGGCCCAGCTCCTCCGGCGGCGGCTGGCCGTCGAGGAGGACCAGGCGGTGCGGGTCGGCCTGCTCGCCGAGCTGGCCGAGGTCCTGGAGGTGCAGCAGAAGGACCTGCCCGGGGCCATCGGGGCCCTGCGGCGCCTGCTCGAGCTCGCACCGGACCGGCGCGAGGCGCTCGAGCACCTCGACCGGCTGTGCCTCGCCACCGAGCGCTGGCCCGAGCTCGCCGAGGTGCTCGGACGCGAGGTGGCCCTGGCCCGGACGGCCGGGGACGCGCCCGCCACCGCCGCCCTGCTCGAGCGGCTCGCCGAGTTGAAGGAGGTGCGCTTGCTCGACCGCGAGGGCGCGGTCGAGCACTGCGAGGAGATCCTGGCCGCGCGCCCGGACGACCCGCGGGCCCTCGCCCGCCTCGAGGCGCTCCTCGGGAAGGATCCCGGGAACGTCCGAGCGGCGAGCGCGCTCGAGCGGGCTTACGCCTCGACCGGCGCCTGGGCTAAGTACGCCTCGGTCCTCGAGATGCGCGCCGGCGAGAGGCCGGATCCGGTGGAGCGCAAGGCGCTCTTCCTCGAGCTCGCCGAGGTGCGCGAGAAGCGGCTCGCCAACCCGGAGCTGGCCTTCGTGGCCTTCTGCCGCGCCTTCCGCGACGACCCGGCCGACCCCGGCCTGCGCCGGGAGCTCGAGCGCCTCGCCGCCTTGACCGGGCACGGCGAGGAGCTGGCCGCCCTCTACGAGGAGGAGTTCGAGCGGCTCGCGCCCCCCGCCGGGGCGGAGGTGGCCCTCACCCTCGGCGCCCTCCACGAGGGAGTGCTGCGCTCGCCCGCCAGCGCCATTCCCTGGTTCGAGCGGGCCCGCCGCCTCGACCCGGCCGCGGCGCCGCAGGCGCTCGCCGCGCTCGACCGGCTCCTCGGAGAGACCGGTCGGCACGTCGAGCTCGCCGAGGTGCTCGCGGCCGAGGCGAAGCTCGGGGAGGGCCCGGAGCGCGCCGCCCTGCTCATGCGGCTCGGGAAGCTCTGGGAGGACCAGCTCGCCCAGCCGGGGCGGGCGGTGGAGGCCTACCAGGCCATCGTCGCCGAGGACGGGCGCCACCTCGCCGCCCTGCGCGCGTTGGAGCGGCACTACGAGGCGGGGAACCGGCTCCGCGAGCTCTCGGAGAACCTGGCCGCCCAGCGCGAGCTCGCCACCGACGGCGCCGCCCGCTTGCGCCTCACCGCCAGGCTCGCCGCCACCGCCCAGGCGCTCGGCGACCTCGAGGCCGCCGCCCAGCTCTGGCGCGAGCTGGTGGGACAGGATCCGCGCCACGAGGTGGGCCTGGCGGCCCTGGAGGCCCTCTACGAGAAGCTCGAGCGCTGGCCGGAACTGGCCGAGCTCCTGCGGGCACGTCTCGCACTCACCACCGACCGCCGGGAGGCGGCGCGCATGCAGGACCGGCTGGGCGCGCTGCTCGGCGGGCGGCTCGGCGATCCGGCCCAGGCCATCCGGGCCTACCAGGCGGTGCTCGACGCCGACCCGCGCAACAAGAAGGCGCTCGAGGCGCTGCGCGACCTCCACGCCGCCCAGGGCGACCTCGAGGGGCTCGCCTCGGCGCACCGGCGGCTCATCCCGCTGCAAGAGGACGCGGCCGGCGTGAAGGGCGTGCGCATGCAGCTCGCCGACGTCCTCCTCCGGGCCGGCAAGAAGGGCGAGGCCGCCGAGCAGGGTCGGCGGGCCATGGAGCTCGAGCCGCACGAGGAGGCCGAGCTGGCGCGCCTGGCCGGGATCTTCGAGGGAGCGGGGGCGCTGCCCGAGCGCGTGAAGGCCATGGAGGCGCGCGCGGCCCTGCTCGGCGAGGCCGGAAGGACCGCCGAGGCCGTCGCGGCCTGGAGCGCCGCCGCCGAGGCCTGGGAGCGCCCGCTGGCCCGGCCCGAGGCCGCCGCTGCCGCGCTCGAGAAGGTACTCGAGCTCGAGCCGGGCCGCCGCTCCGCCTTCGACGGGCTGCGCCAGCTCTACGGGCGCGCCGGCAACTGGCGCGCCTACGTGCGGGTCTGCGACCTCTTCACGAGCCAGATCGACGACCGGGCCGAGAAGGTGGCGCTCTTCAAGGAGCTGGCCGAGATCCACGAGAAGCGGCTCGGGCAGAAGGAGATGGCCTTCGTCACCCTCTGCCGGGCCTTCGCCGAGGACCCCACCGACCGCGCGGTGACGCAGTCGGTGGATCGGCTCGCCAGCGACACCGAGGCCTTCGACGAGCTGGCCGCGGTCTACGAGCAGGTGGCCGAGGACGCCAAGGGCCTCGCCAGGGCCCGGCTCCTCATCGACCTCGGGAAGCTGCGCGACGCCCGGCTCGACGAC
>DATJVF010000324.1:0-4495 GCA_035501995.1 Anaeromyxobacteraceae bacterium | reverse complement strand
GGGGGGACGAGCGGTCCGCGGGAGGGCGAGGGCGGACCCTGAGCGGAGCGGGTCAAGGCCATCCCGCCCGCCCGAGCTCGCTCGCGCGCCGGGCGTTCCTCGCCGCCCTCTTGACGGCGGCCTGCCAGCGCGGGCCGACCTACACCGTCGACCGGATGCTGGTGGCCGAATCGGGTCTCGCCCTGCAGCTCGAGAGCGCCGGGGTGCAACGCGAGGCGGTCGCGAACTCGGCCCTGGCGCTCTTCGATGCGGCGCGCGGCTTCGTCCCCCGGTCGAAGGCCAAGGGCGCCCGCCGCTACAGCGCGCAGGTGCTCCTCGACGAGGTGGAGGTGCTGATAGCCCGGCCGGGCGGCACCGCGGTCGCCCAGGTGGCCCTCGAGATCGAGCTCGCGCCCGAGGAGGGCGAGGAGACCCTGCGCGAGGAGGGGCGCGCGGCCGAGCCGGCCGCTGAGAGCCCGGTCGGGGTGCGCGAGGCGCTCCTCCGCGCCACCACGGCGGCGCTCGCGCGGGCGGTCGACAGCCTCGCGCTCGACCTCGCCGACCGCGCGAGGTCCGTGAAGGAGCTCGTGGGGGACCTCGTCGCGAAGGAGGCGACCGTGCGGGAGCACGCGGTCGCAGCCCTCGGCCGGCGCGGCGACCGGCAGGCGGTCCCGGCGCTCATGGCACGCCTGTCGGACCCGGATCCGGCGGTGGTGGAGAGGGCGGTCGGAGCGCTCGACGAGCTGCGCGACCCGCGCTCGGTCCCGGCGCTCATCGAGCTGGCCCGCCACCGGGAGGGGGCCTACCTCGCGGGACTCGCCCGGATCCTGGGCGACATCGGGGGGCCCGAGGCGCGGGCCTGGCTCCTCACCATGGCCTCCGGGCACCCGGACGAGGCCGTCCGGGCGGCGGCCGCGGCGGCGCTGTCGGATATGAGCGCGCGCGCGAAGGGGAGCTCGCCTTCGCGCTAGCTTCCTCGCGCGGGCGGGGTTCGAGGATAAGATGGCTCCGTGAAGACCCTCGTGCCCTACACCCTCTCGGCGCTCGTCGCCCTCGGCGGCTGCGCCGGGGAGAAGGCGGCCGCCCGCGCACCCGCGGGCTCCCCGGCGCCCTCCGACTACTTCCCGCTCGCGGTGGGCAACAGCTGGACCTTCCTCGACAGCTCGCCCCAGCAGCGAGGGCCGGCCCGCCGCACGGTGCGGATCCTGCGGCGCGACGCCGACGGGTACTTCGTCGACGACCAGCGAGGGGCGCTGCGCGCCGACCGGGACTGCCTCCACGACCGGGCGCGGCGCCTGCTCTGCCGCCCCATCGCGCAGGGGACCACCTGGAGCTCGGTGGTCGGTCCCTCGGCCACCGAGCGCTACGAGATCGCGGCGGTGGGCGAGACGGTCAGCGTGCCGGCCGGGACCTTCCACGGCTGCGTCCGGGTCCGCTCCGAGATCCGCGCCGGCCAGGTGGAGGCGGTGTCGGAGCTCACCTACGCGCCGGGGGTGGGGCCGGTGCGGCTCGAGACCTTCTCGGTCGTGAAGGGCGTCGTCGAGCCGCAGGTGAAGGGGGCGCTCTTGGCCTACGACCTGAAGGGGAGGTGAGGGTCCATGCGTGAGGTGGGGATCGGCGTGGCCGGGTTCGGGACGGTGGGGGGCGGGGTGCTCTCCATCCTGAAGCGTCACCAGCGCGAGATCGAGGCGCGCCTGGGGGCGCGCATCGTGGTGCGCAAGGTGGTCCTGCGCGACCCCGAGAAGGCGCGCCCGGTGGAGGTGGAGAGAGAGCTCATCACCACCCGCCTCGCGGACCTCCACGACCCGGGGATCGAGGTGGTGGTCGAGCTCATCGGCGGCACCGACCGGGCCTATGAACTCGTCATGGGCGCGCTCGCGCGCGGCCAGCACGTGGTCACCGCCAACAAGGCGCTCCTCGCGACGCGCGGCGAGGACGTGTTTCGCCTGGCGGACGAGAAGGGCGTCGACGTCTACTACGAGGGGGCGGTGTGCGGCGGGGTGCCGGTGATCAGGACCCTGCGCGAGGCGCTCGCCTCGGACCGGATCACCTCCCTCCACGGCATCGTCAACGGGACCACCAACTTCATCCTCTCCGCCATGGCCGAGAAGGGCGAGCCGCTCTCGCGGGCGCTGGCCGACGCCCAGCGGCTGGGGTACGCCGAGGCGGACCCGACCCTGGACGTCTCCGGCGGCGACGCCGCGCAGAAGCTGTGCATCCTCGCCCAGCTGGCCTTCGGCGCCCAGCTGAAGCCGGACGACGTGCTCACCGAGGGCATCCTCGGGCTCGAGCCGGAGGACTTCGCCTGGGGCCGATCCTTCGGGTACGCGCTGAAGCTCCTGGCGGTGGCGCGGCGGGTGGAACGGCCCGAGGGCAAGCGCGATCAGGTCGAGGCCCGGGTGCACCCCTCCTTCATCCCGGCCAGCTCCCTGCTCGCCGGGGTGCGCGGCGCCTTCAACGCCGTGCTGCTCCGCTCGGAGGCCCTGGGCCCGTCCCTGCTCTTCGGCCAGGGGGCGGGCGCCATGCCGACCGGGAGCGCGGTGGTGTCCGACATCATCGACCTCTCCCGCAACATCCTGGCCGGCAGCCCGGGGCGAGTGCCGCTGCCCCCGGCCGAGGCGAGGGTGGGCTTGCGCCCGCACGCCGAGGTGCGCTGCGGCTACTACCTGCGCTTCACGGTGAAGGACGTCCCGGGCGTGCTGGCCCGCATCGCCCAGACGCTGGCGGCCCGGCACATCTCCATCGCCGCCGTGCAGCAGCACGAGCAAAGCGAGGAGGGCGGTGCGGTGCCGCTCGTCATCGTCTCCCACGAGGCGCGCGAGGCGGACGTGCGGGACGCCATCGCCGAGATCGACCTCTACGACACCACCGTGGCGCGCACGCGCCTCATCCGCATCGAGACCCTTTGACGAGGGCCCGTGCATGGTGACCGCAGGGGTGAGGGTGATCTACGGCGACACCGACCAGATGGGCGTCGTGTACTACGCCAACTATCTGCGCTACTTCGAGGCGGGCCGCAACGAGTTCATCCGGGCGAAGGGCGTCACCTACCGGGAGTTCGAAAAGGAGCACGGGCTCTCCCTGCCGGTGGTCGAGGCCGCCGTGCAATACCGGCAGCCGGCCCGCTACGACGACCTGCTCGCGGTGGAGGTCCGCCTGGCCGAGGTCCGCCGCGCCTCGGCGCGCTTCGCCTACCGCGTCCTGCGCGGCCTGGACCTCGTCGCCACCGGGCACACCGTGCACGCCTGCGTGGACCGGGGCGGCCGCCCCCGGCGCATCCCCGAGAACCTGCTCGCCCGGCTCTGCGCCGGCGAGGAGATCACCGCCTGAGGCGAGGGAAGGTATGGACCGCAACCTGGCGCTCGAGTCGATCCGCGTCACCGAGGCCGCCGCCCTCGCTTCGGCGCGCTTCATGGGGCGCGGCGACCGGCAGGGGGCGGAGCAGGCTGCCGCCGAGGCGATGCGCAAGACCCTCGACGACCTGAGCGTGACCGGCCGCATCGTCATCGGCGAGGGCGACCGCGACGAGGCTCCCATGCTCTTCGTGGACGAGCGGGTGGGCCGGTGCGCCGACGGTGACCTGGAGGTGGAGATCGCGGTCGACCCCCTGGAAGGCGCGAGCCTGTGCGCCACCGGGGCCGCGAACTCCTTGAGCGTGGTGGCCATCACCCAGCGGGGGAAGCTCCTGCGAGCACCCGACACCTACATGGAGAAGATCGCGGTCGGACCCGGAGCGCGCGGCGCCATCGACATCGCGCTCAGCCCGACCGAGAACCTGCGCCACGTGGCGGACGCCCTCGGCAAGTACGTGGAGGACCTGACGGTGGTGGTCCTCGACCGGCCGCGGCACGAGCGGCTCGTGCGCGAGGTGCGGGAGGCCGGGGCACGCATCAAGCTCATCGGGGATGGCGACGTCGCCGGGACGCTCAGCGCCTGCTTCCCGCAGACCGGGGTCGACGTGCTCATGGGCATCGGAGGGGCACCGGAGGGCATCATCGCCGCCACCGCGGTGCGCTGCGTGGGGGGCGACCTCAAGGCGCGGCTCATCTGGCGCAACGACCGCGAGAAGGATCGCGCGCGGGAGATGGGGTTCAAGGACCCGAACGCGGTCCTCTCCGCCGAGGATCTGGCCGGGGGCGAGGTCATGTTCGCCGCCACCGGCGTGACGAACGGCGACCTCCTGCGCGGCGTGCGCTTCACCGGCGACGGCGCCACCACCCATTCGGTGGTCATGCGCTCCAAGAGCGGCACCGTGCGCTACATCGAGACCGCCCACCGCTTCAAGCAGAAGCCGAACTACGGCTGGTAGTGCGCCCGCGAAGGGGAGGAGGAGTTCCTTGGCCCACAAGGTCAGCCGCGAGATCGCCGTCGCCGTGCCTCCCGAAGAGCTGTTCGACGTCATCGCCGACTACGGCCGCTACCCGGAGTTCCTGAAGAACGTGAGGAAGAGCCGGCCCACGAGCCGCTCGGGCGCCACGGTGGACGTGGAGTTCGAACTCGACCTCGGCGTGAAGAC
>DATJVF010000323.1:0-2133 GCA_035501995.1 Anaeromyxobacteraceae bacterium | reverse complement strand
GGTCGAAATTCCCGCTCGCGGTGAGGGATTTCGGGCGTCCCTGCCTCGTTCCGCGCCGGCCCGACGCGGCGCGTCCCAGGGGCAACCCCTTGATCGCAGGACGCCCTCTTCGCTCTTACGGTTTGCCTCATTTCCCCTTTCAGTTGGGGTCGATGAAGCGCGTCTCGCCCCGCGCCGGAGCTCCGGTTCGCGTTCTCCCTTGGCGCGTGGAATGCATGTAGGCATGGGTCGTCAACGGAACGAGCCATGGAGGAGTCCGGGATGACCACCGAGCGTCTCGCCCCGACCGGCGACCTCCTCGTTCACCTGAATGGGCGATTTGGGCCGACCGAAGCCCACGAGGTCGGCGAGCTCCTCGGCACGGCCTTGAACGGGTCGCGCCTCACGCTCGACTTCACCGGCGTTCGCGAGTTTCAGGACCTCGCCTTCGGAGCGCTCGCCGAGGCGGTCATGCACTGCCCCGCCACCGTCGCGCTGCGCGGGCTCGCCATGCACCAGCGGCGCATGCTGCGCTACCTCGGCGTCGAGGCGCCGGCGCAGCCGCCGGCCGAGTTGCCGAACTGAGAGCTTTGGGCCTCCTCCCCTCGCCGCGCGGCCCTTCTCCTCGATATATTCACCCGTAGTCGCTTACGACGCGCGGAGGGAAGCCCTCCGGCCCGAAAGGTCAGGGCGCCGCCCGCCAGCCGGCCTCGCCGGGGACCTGCGACGACAGCGGCCGAGTGCCCGTCGAGGCGACCTCCGCGGCGGGGGCGCAGGCCGGCAAGGTCTGCGCCGATTCGCTGCCGTCCTCGCGGGCGGCCGACACGCGGTAGCAGTGGGAGTCGGCCGCGCTCTGCCCGAGCACGCGGTACTGCGCGAAGGCGGTGACGCCGATGCTCTTGCCGTTCTCGCGGTAGACGCGGTAGAGGACCCCCGCCTGACGCGAGGGTTGCCACTCGAGGAGCACCGAGCGCGCCGACAGCCGCCGTGCCTCGAGGCCGACCGGCGGGGAGGGCAAGGCCGGATCCGCCGTGCGCGCGCAGACCGGCGCCGAGGGCGCCGAGCGGTTGCCAGCCCCGTCGCGCGCGCGCACCCGGTAGCAGTACTCGCCTTTCGCGAGGGAGCCGTCGGCGAACTCGAGCGCGGTGGTGAGCGCGAAGAGCTCCTCCCCCCGCATGAGCTCGTAGCCGGCCACCCCCACGTCGTCCTTCGAGGGCTGCCAGCGCAGCACGATCTCCGACGACGAGCGCGGCTCGGCCTCGACCTGCTCCGGGACCGACGGCGGGGTGAGGTCCGGCGTGACCAGGCAGGCCTCGGGCGATAAGGGCGAACGGTTGCCGGCCCGGTCGACCGCCCGGACCGCGAAGCAGGCCCGCCTTCCCGGGCGAAGCCCTCCCACCTCCGCGCTCGTGGTCCCAACCTCCGCCACGCTCTCCCCGCCCGCGAAGACCTCGTAGCGGTCCACCTCGCCGTCGTCGCTGGAGGGGCTCCAGCTCACCCGTGCGCTCCGGTCGGAGAGAGCGCGCACCGCCACGTCGCCCGGCACCGTCGGCGGCGTCGTGTCGAGGGTCATCCCGCAGGCGTCCTCCGAGGGCAACGAGCGGTTTCCGGCGGCGTCGAAGGCGCGCACCGCGAAGCAGCGCGAGGTGCCGGGCCTGAGTCCCTTCACGAGGAGGCTCAGTCCGGGCGCTCCGGCCACCACCCGCCCGTCGAAGAGGACCTCGTAGCCGGCCACCCCCACGTCGTCCTCCGAGGCGCTCCAACGGATGGCGAGCTCGGTCTCGCCCTCGGCGGAGACCACCACCTCCTTCGGCACGGTGGGGGGCCTGAGGTCGGGGGTGACGGCGCAGACCGGGCCGGCTGGCTCGGAGGCCCGCCCGGCCGCGTCGAGCGCGCGGACGGTGTAGCAGGCCCGGGTGGCCGGGCGCCGCGTCATGTCGATGAGCTCGGTGGTACCGGTCACCGCGAGGACCTCGCCGTCGCGGCGCACCTCGTAGCGATAGGCGCGCACCCTGCCGAGTGGCCGGGTCCAGCCCACCGCCGCGGCGGTGTCCGAGACGGCCCCGGCCGTGAGCGGCTCGGGGGGGTCGGGGGGCGGGAGCTTCACCCGCGGCCGCGCCGGCCAAGCGCCCGGGAGGGGCTCCGCCGGCCCGA
>DATJVF010000322.1:0-4594 GCA_035501995.1 Anaeromyxobacteraceae bacterium | reverse complement strand
GTCGACTTCCAGTACCACTGGGTGAACGCCGGCTACCGCGACCCGGCCGAGTTCCTGGCGCGCTTCTCCTCCAAGCGGCGCACCACCATCCGGCGCGAGCGGGCCGCCCCGGCGCGCCAGGGCATCGCCATCCGGACCGTGCGCGGCGAGGAGCTGCGGGCGGGCGCACGCGGCCTGGCGCGGGAGATGTTCGAGCTGCACCAGGCGGCTGTCGACCGGATGGCCTGGGGCATGCGCTACGTGAACCGCGGGTTCTACGAGCGCGCGCTCGCCGCCATGCCCGAGGCGCTCGAGGTCGTGGAGGCCCGCCGCGACGGCTCCCTCATCGCGGCTGCCTTCAACGTGGCCTCGGCCACGAGGCTCTACGGGCGCTACTGGGGCTGCCGCGAAGAGGTGCCCTTCCTCCACTTCAACGTTTGCCTCTACCACTCGGTGGACGAGTGCATCCGCCGCGGCCTCGACGCCTTCGAGGGCGGGGCGGGTGGGGAGCACAAGCTCAGCCGGGGGTTCGAGCCGGCCCTGACCCGCTCGGCCCACCTGTTCCTCGACCCCAGGCTCGACCGGCCGGTGCGGCGCCACCTCGCCCTCGAGACCCGCGAGCGCGAGCGCGCGCTCGAGCGCTGGCGCGCGGGGGCCCCGGTGCTCAAGGCCGCGGACGAGCGCACCAGCGGAGGGTGAGCTCGCGGCCGAAGGCGGCGCCCCCGGTCCGCCGGGCGAGCGCCTCAGCCTCGCCGAGGAGCCTCTCGAAGGCGGCCGGCCCGAGCGCCGGGCCGACGTAGGAGAGCGAGGCGAGCAGGGCCCTCAGGCCGGCCCCGTCGAGCCGGGCCTCCTGACGGAAGGTCTCCACGGCCGGGACCCCTCCCGGCACCGCCAGCCCGAAGAGCTCCCGGGCGGCCTCGGCCGGGCGGCCGCGCGCCCTCGGGTTCGCCCGCAGGAGCAGGGCGCCGAGACCCTCCATGAAGGGGGTGCGGGCGAAGCGGGCCAGGACGACGGCCAGGACCCCGCCCGGCGCGAGGAGCCGCGCCACCTCGCGCCCGGTCAGCTCCGGGTCCACCCACTGGAGGGCGTCGGCGAGGAGGACGAGCGCGAAGGACCCTCCGGGAAGGTGGGTCTCCTCGGCCCGTGCGTGGATGGCGGCGAGGGGCACGCCCTCGGGACGGCGGGCGCGCAGGGCCGAGAGCATGGCCCGGGCCGGCTCGACCGCGGTGACGGCGAGGCCCAGGGCCGCGAGGGGCAGGGCGAGGTGGCCGGTGCCGGCCCCGAGGTCCGCCACCCTCTGGCCCGGGCCGCCCGAGAGCGCGAGGAGCCGGCGGAGGAGCGCCTCGGGGTAGGGGGGGCGCGACGCGTAGGCCTCGGCCACGCGGTTGAACACCCAGCGGCGCTCCTCCTCGAGGCTCACGGCCCGTCGGCCCACGGGTCGAATCTAACAGGGTGCCGCACGGGCGGGGGTGCGCTACATTCCAGGCGCCCGTGGGGAATCCGGTCGTCGCGATCAGGAAGGTGAAGAAGCGCTTCGGCGCCTTCGAGGCGCTCGCCGGCATCGACCTCGACATCGAGGGCGGGGAGATCTTCGCCCTGCTCGGCCCGAACGGCGCCGGCAAGACCACCCTCATCTCCATCGTGGCCGGCCTGCTGCGGGCGAGCGAGGGCGAGGTGAGGGTGCTCGGCCACGACGTGGTGGCCGACTACCGGCAGGCCCGCACCGCCCTCGGGCTCGTGCCGCAGGAGATCAACTTCGACCCCTTCTTCACGGTCGAGGAGTCCCTGCGCATCCAGGCCGGCTACTTCGGGGTCAAGCTCTCCGAGGTGCGCCTCTGCGAGATCCTGGAGGCGCTCGACCTCACCCACAAGCGCAAGGCCAACACCCGGTCGCTCTCGGGGGGGATGAAGCGGCGCCTCCTCATCGGGAAGGCGCTCGTCCACGAGCCGAAGGTGGTCTTCCTCGACGAGCCCACCGCCGGGGTGGACGTCGAGCTGCGCCAGTCCCTGTGGCGCTACGTGCGCGTGCTGCGCGACCGCGGCACCACCATCGTCCTCACCACCCATTACCTCGAGGAGGCCGAGGAGCTGGCCGACCGGATCGGGGTCATCGACCTCGGGCGCCTGCTCGTGGTGGACGACAAGGACGCGCTCATGCGTACCTACGCCGGCAAGACCCTCCACGCCACCCTGGCGAGGCGGGTCCCGGTGCTGCCGCCGCAGCTCACCAGGCTCGGCGCCCGCCTCGAGGAGGACGGCCGGGCGGTCTCGCTCTCCGTCGAGCCGGGTGAGTCCTTCGGACCGGCCCTCTCGGCGTTCGCCGAGGTGGGCCTCCCCTTGAAGGACGTGGAGACCATCCGCATGCGCCTCGAGGACGTCTTCGTGCGGCTCGTCCACGGGGAGCGCGGGGAGGACGGGGCCCCGCGCGGAGGGAACGCCCCGTGATGGGCCTCGGACTCAGGACCCTGCTCGACAAGGAGGTGCGCAGGTTCATGCGGGTCCCCGGGCAGACCCTGCTCTCGCCCATCATCACCACCGCCCTGTACTTCGTGGTCTTCGGGTTCTCCCTGGGGAGCCAGATGAGGCAGGTGGAGGGAGTGCCCTACGCCCGCTTCATCGTGCCCGGGCTCGTGACCCTGGGGGTCGTCTCCAACGCCTTCCTCAACACGGCGTCTTCCCTGTTCGTCATGAAGCTGCAAGGGACCATCATCGACATCCTCGTCTCCCCGCTCGCCTACGGCGAGATCCTGGCCGGCTTCCTCGGGGCGGCCGTGCTGAGGGGGCTCCTCGTGGGCCTCGTCATGTGGGTGGTGGCGAGCCTCTACACCGGCTTCGAGGTCGCCCACCCACTCTTCGCCCTGCTCATGCTGCTCCTCGTGGCGCTGGCCTTCGCCGCCCTGGGCTTCATGACCGCGGTGTGGGCGAGCTCCTTCGAGCAGGTGAACTTCTTCCCCACCTTCATCATCACCCCGCTCACCTTCCTCGGCGGCGTGTTCTACTCGGCGCGGGCGCTCCCCTCGGCGTTGCGCCGGTTCACCCTCGTGAACCCGGTGTTCTACATGGTCGACGGCGTGCGCCACGGCGTGCTCGGGCGGTCGGACGCGCCTCCCGCCGCCGGGCTCGTCCTGGTGGTCGTCCTGTGCGCGGGCGCCATCGCCGGCGCCTACGCCATGTTGAGGACGGGCTACAAGCTGCGCGGCTGACCTCGTCCGGGCGGTCGTCGCCCTGCCGAGAGGGGGGAGAGCTCGCCGGGGGCCCGCCTCGGGAGGCCTTCGGAAAGGTGGGGCAGGGCCAGTAACCTGCGGGGCCCTCGCGACCTTGAGTCGCCGAGGAGGCTTCCCTTGGAGCGGCCCGAGGCGGACGAACGAGCCCAAGAGCCCCGGCGGGGGCCCACCGACGCCGAGGCGGTGGAGCGCGTCCTCGAGGGCGACTACCAAGCGTTCGAGGTCTCCTCTGCCGGTACGCGGAGCGCGTCTACCGCCTGGTGCGCTCGATCCTCAAGGACGAGGGGCAGGCGGAGCTCGCCATGGAGGAGGTGTGGTACGCCGCCCACGACCGGCTCGCCGCGTGCCGCGGCACGGAGTGTGGGACCTTCCTCACCCGCCTCGCCCTCGAGCTCGCGAGGGAGCGGCTTGCGCACCGCGCCGGCCTGCGGGGGCTGTCCCGCCCCCACCTGAAGCTCGCGCGCCTCGACTCGGAGGAGCCCGGGACCTCCCGCAAACTCCTGGAGGTGGCCGTGGGGGCCCTGCCCGAGCAGGACCGGATCGCCTTCCTCTTGCGGGAGGTGGAGGGGCTCCCTGCCCGGGAAGCGGCGGCTTGCCTCGGGCTCTCCGAAAGGGAGGTCTAGACCCACCTCCTGCGGGCCCTGCGCGGACTCGAGCACGCGATGCTCGAGCGCCCGGCGGCCGCCACGTCTGGGCGGGCCTTCCAGCTCGGCGAGGCTCGCTGCGAGCGCCTCGTGGACGGGGTGATGAGCGCTCGCAACAGCGGCCCCGGCGCCGCCTGACAGGGACGGCGAGGGCCGCCCGATGAAGAGGTGCTCGCGGAGGTTTCGCGCCCGCGGGGCAACGCCTCGAGGGAGCGGCTACCCGAGGCCCCGATCCCGGGGCGGCTCGCGGTCGCTCATTGCCCGAGCTTGAGCAGCGAGCACGCGCCGCACTTCACGCAGCCGGCGCTGCTCGTGTCGGAGCTCAGGGCGTAGCGGCGGAGCATCGCCCCCACTGCGCCGTACATGCGCTGCATGTAGTCGGCGGGGGGCGGGATCGCCTTGGCGAGGAAGGTGTCCACGAGCGGCCGGAGCGGCACGACGAAGGGGTAGACCCCCAGCTCGGCGGCGCGTCGGCACCCCTCCAGGGTGATGGCCTCGTCCTCCCCCAGCCCGAGGATGACGTAGGTGCTGACCTTGCCGCGGCCGAAGACGCGCACGGCGGCCTCGAAGGCCCTGAAGTAGGCCTCGACCGTGATCTCGGCCTTGCCGGGCGTCATCCTCTCCCTCACCCGCTCGTCGAAGCTCTCCACGTGGAGGCCGACGTCGTCGACGCCCAGTTCCTTGAGGGCCGCGAAGGTCGCGACGTCCTCCGGCGGTTCGAACTGAGCCTGGACGGGAAGGCCGCTC
>DATJVF010000321.1:0-2316 GCA_035501995.1 Anaeromyxobacteraceae bacterium | reverse complement strand
CCTCCGGCAAGCTGTCCCGGGGCCCGCCCGGGCCCGGCGACCTCTTCCCCGTCCCGACCGCCGCGAGCAGGGCCTCGGGCGAGGAGGGCTTGGAGAGGTGGGCGTCGAAGCCGGCCAGCTCGGCGCGCTGTCGATCCTCCTGCTGGGCAAAGCCGCTCAGGGCGATGAGCCGCGCTCCGCGCAACGCTCCGTCGGCGCGCAGGGTGCGGGCCACCTCGTAGCCGTCGACGTCGGGCAGGCCGATGTCGCAGATCACCACCTCGGGCTGGGACGCGCGGGCGACCGCGATCCCCGACCGACCCTCGCGCACCACCCGCACGTCGTAGCCGTGGAGTTCGAGCACGTCGGCGAGGCTCCTCCCCGCGTCGACGTTGTCATCGATGACGAGGACGCGCCGGGGGCGCGGTCCCTCGCCCTCCCCTTCCGGCTCGGTCTGGGCGACGGCGGCGCCGGAGAGCCTGAGGGTCACCTCGAACTCGCTTCCTCGCCCCGGTCCATCGCTGCGCGCGAGGACCGATCCGCCGTGGAGCTCGACGAGGCCTTTCACCAGGGCCAGTCCGAGCCCGAATCCGCCCTTGCTCCGCGAGAGCGCGGGCTCCGCCTGCTCGAACAGCTCGAACATGCGCTCGACCTCTTCCTGCGTCATCCCGATCCCGCTGTCCTTCACGCGGATCTTCGCCCGGCCCTCGCTCTGGGCGACCTCCACCGACACCGTGCCCCCGGAAGGCGTGAACTTGGCGGCGTTGTGGAGGAGGCTCGAGACCGCCTGGGCCATCCGCGCTTCGTCGGCGTTGACCCACACCGGCGCCGGGCCGTACTCGGCGCAGAGCCCGACGCCGCTCTGGTCGAAGAGGGAGCGCAGGGCCTCGGTGGCCCGGCGCACGACCGAGCGCAGGTCGAAGCGGCTTCGCTGCAGGGCGATCTTGCCGTGCGAGAGGCGGGTGACGTCGAGCAGGTCCTGGACCAGCCGGGCGAGGTGATCGGTCTGGCGCTGGATGGTGTTCTTGGCGCGCAGGGCCTGCTCGCTGCCGGGCTGGGCGCGCTCGAGCAGGTAGAGGCTGTTGTGGATGGGCGCCAAGGGGTCGCGCAACCGGTGTGCGAGCAGGCCGAGGAACTCCGACCGGGTCGGCTCGTCATAGGAAAGGGGGTGCGGTGCCGCCCGCCGGTCGGTGACCTCCCGCAGTACGGCGCGGCAGCGCCACCCCCTCCCTGGCCCGACCTGCTCCCGCACGCCATCCAGCTGGACGTCGAAGTGGCTCCCCCCGGGCGGAACCAGGGTCAGCTCGCAGGAGGCCCGGTCCGACCGATGAAGCGCAGCGAGGAAGGCCTCGAAGGCCGGGCGGGTCCTCGGCGCGATGAAGGGCGTGAGGCCCTGCCCGAGGATGCGCGAGCGGTCGCACCCGAGCATGGCGGCGCCGACGAGGTTCAACTCGAGGACGGCGCTCTCCTGGTCGAGCGTCAGGTAGCCCACCGGTGCGAAATCGTAGAGCTCGCGGTAACGGTCGAGGCTCGCCTCGAGCTCCTCGCGCCCCCGCCGGAGCTCGAGGTTCTCCGCTTCGAGCTCTGCCTCCCGGGTCGATCGCTCGCGCTTCGGGCTCGCCTCGCCCACTGCGGGGGCGGCCGGGCTCGCCGGAGGCCGCCCTTCTTTCAGAGGGTGCCCCTCATCGCCCGCCGACGGGTGCACGTCGGACCTACTCACGGCGGCGCCTCTAGCTCGCTCGGGGCCCACCGTGAGCGGCACGACCCGCACCCGGGCGCTACCCGCACCATCGCGAGGGCGGGGTGGCCAGCCGTCCCGTGAAAGTCTACCGCGCTCGGGGGCCTCGCCGGATCGTCGGCCGTGGCGGCGCGGCGGCCACCTTCTGGGTGCGCGAGGTTGGCTCGGCGAAACGTCGACATCGCGCTGCGCCCACCTGGTCGAGACCGGGCACGAAAGGCCGGACCACCGCGGACCCTGAATGCGGACCGCCCGGGCCGTGCGGAAGACTGCTCTAAACGGGAACTTAGTCGAGCCGCGCTCGGCCCGCTCGCCAAACGCCCTGCTCCTGTTTCGCATGACCGACCCCGAGATGCGGCGGGCCCTCTACGCCGACCTCGAGAGGCACCTCGAGCAGGTCGAGAAGTCCTCCGAGCGCTTCGGGGGGCGGCGGCCCTAGGGGCCAACGCCGTGGGCGAGATGGGCGCCGCCATGGTGAAGATCGAGGCCTTCTACGCCGCGGTGAAAGCCGCCGGGCCGGAGAAGCCGGCCGCGGGTTGGCGGTGGTGGCCGAGGAGGTGCGGTCCCTGGCCCTCCGGAGCAAGGAGGACGCCAACAAG
>DATJVF010000320.1:0-7865 GCA_035501995.1 Anaeromyxobacteraceae bacterium | reverse complement strand
CTGCGCCCGCTTCAACCGGTCGCGCCACACGAGGCGGGCCGCCACCCCGCGGACGATGACGAACACCCGCATCCTCGGCGATACGAGCGCGTAGTCGGCGCGGTCGTCCTCGAGCGAGCCCGCCACGGCCGCTTTCGCAAGACGGACCGCCGCCTCGAGCTCCGCCACCTCGCCGCGCTCGGCGCAGAGGGCGTCCGCGCCCCGGCTCGGGGTGCCCGCCAGGGCCTCCCCGAGGAGGAGGAGTCCCGACTGCTCGTCGCGCCGCGCTCGACGGGCCTCGAGGCGGGCGCCGAGGGCGGCGAAGGCCGCTCGCAGGCGGCGGTTCGGCCGGCAGGGGCGCTCGGGTTCGGGTGCGGTCACCGCGTCTTCCGGCACGGCGCGACGCTACCTGCGGTCCCTGTAGGCCATCAACCGGGACGTGTGGGTCCTCCGCGCACCGCACCCTCGCCGGTCTCGGCGAGGGAGGTCGTCCGGCCGCCCCGCGGGCGAGAGGGGGCGCGCGAGCGCTTCGCCCGGCCGTTCCGCGATAGCTGGTGAATCCTCGGAGGAGGGCGAGGCCGGTTCTCCTTCCTCCACACGAGCCGCCCTCCCGACCACGCCTGGTCGATGGCGCAGACCTTCACCTCGACGAGCCCGCGCGGGAGACCCACCGCGCGCACGCCGTCCTCGACGAGGTCGCCGGCGACGCCGGAGGCTCTCTTGGGCCACGCCACCCACAGGCTGCCCGCCGGCGCCAGGCGCGCCGCGGCCCGGCTCGAAGCGGCGCGCGAGCTCGGCGCGAGCGCGCGAAGAGGATGATCACCTCGTAGGGCCGCCGGCCGGCGAGCTTCCTCGCGACCTCGATCCCGGTGGTGTCGAGCTCACCGGGAAGGCCGTCCGGAGCCCCGAGGAGGGCGAGGTGCTGCCCGCGCGCGAGCCCGAGCTCCTTTTCGAGCGGGTCCCCGAGTAGCCGACCACCAGGCGTGTGCAACGAGCGCCCGCCGCTGGGGCCGCCCGGGCGATGGCAGCGCGCGGGACTCCCAGGTCGGCGAGGTCCCACTTACAGGACCCTCGCGACTCGGCGGCGACTCGCCGCCCGGCGAGGCCCCGACGGGAGGTCCGATTCTCCCGTGAACGGGGCTCGTCCGAGACAGACCCTCCCTCGCTCCTCGGGTCTGCCTTGGGTCGCTCGGGGGTCGACAGGAGCGGCTCTCCATGCGATGCGTCCTCCACCCATGAACGAGGCAGTCTCATCGCGACACGGTCTATCGGGCAGGGCGGTTCGCCCGCGCCTCGCCTCCCGCCCAGGGGGTGGGGACCCCGCCCTCGCCCCGGGCCCCCTCGGCGACCGTCCCCCTCCTCGCGGAACCCCATGACCCCGTCCCCTTCGCTCGCCGCCGACGCGCGCTCGGAGCGCGAGGTCACGCTCGGCCTTCTCCCGGCGGTAGCCTTCTCCTGCAACTGTTACCTCATCATCGGGATCCTGTTCGCGATCGTCCCCGCCTACGTGCACCTGCGGCTCGGGCTCTCGACCATCGCCGCCGGCCTGGTGGTGAGCGCTCAGTACGTGGCGACCGTCCTCAGCCGCCCGACCGCCGGCCGCATGACCGACGTGCTCGGCCCGAAGCGCACCGTCCTCTACGGGCTCGTGGCCTGCGGGGCCTGCGGCGCGCTCTGCCTGCTCGCCGCGCGCAGCGAGGGCCTGCCGGTCCTGGCGGTGGCGCTCCTCACCGCGGGCCGGCTGGCCCTGGGGATCGGGGAGAGCCTGGTCTCGACGGGGGCGCTCATGTGGGGTATCGGGCGGGTCGGCTACCTGCACACGGCGAGGGTCATCTCCTGGAACGGCATCGCCACCTTCGGGGCGATCGCCTCCGGCGCTCCGCTGGGCGTCCTCCTCGAGCAGTGGGGCGGGCTCACCCTGACCGGCCTCTTCGTCATGGCCCTGTCGGCGACCGCCGCGATCTTCGCGCTCCGCATGAGCTCGGTCGCGGTGGCCCGCGGCGGGCAGATGCCGCTCCGCCACGTCCTCGCCCGGGTGGCCCCGGCCGGCCTGGCCCTCGCGCTCGGGGGCATGGGCTTCGGGGTCATCGCGGCCTTCGTCACGCTCTACTACGCGCACCAGGGCTGGTCGGGGGCGGCGCTCTCGCTGTCGGTGTACGGGATCTGCTTCATCGCCGGGCGCCTGGCCTTCGCGAACCTCATCGACCGGCTGGGCGGCTTCCGCGTCGCCCGCACCTCCTACGTGGTGGAGGGCCTGGGTCTCATCCTGCTCGCGCTCGCCCCTGCCCCGGCCCTGGCGCTGGCGGGCGCCGCCCTCACCGGCCTCGGCTTCTCGCTCGTCTTCCCGGCCCTGGCGGTCGAGGCGGTCAAGACCATCCCGACCCCGAGCCGTGGCACCGCGCTCGGCGCCTACACGGTCTTCGTGGACGTCTCGCTGTTCGTGAGCGGCCCGACCGCCGGCGCGATCATCGGCGGCCTCGGCTACCGGGCAGCGTTCCTCTTCGCGGCCCTGGCGGCGGCCCTGGCGCTCATGCTCACCGTCTGGCTCTCCGCGCTCTCCCGGGCGAGATCGCCCGTCCGGCGCTGACCCGGCTGGCCTTCGGCCGGCGAGCGGGCAAGCCCTCGGGTGTCGGCCCCGCGCCGCGGCTCGGAGAGGACCTGGCGAAGGGGCGCCCTCGGTCGGACATCGGGGCCGATGTGGGCCAAACGACCTCGGCCGTCCAGGGGCCGTTCAAGTCCTCGGGATTGAGCGCGGTTCTCGGCGCGTGAGGAGCCCGCGCCCCCGGGGTGCGTCGCGCGGTCTCGGTACGCTTCGAGGCCCTGCAACCTCCTCCGCCGGCGCGGGTTAGAGGCCCTCGAAGCCGATCTGGACACCACGGCCGGAGGAACCACATGACCCGTCGAAACCACCTACTCACTCCAATCGCCCTCGGAGCGCTGGGCAGCGCGCTCCTCCTCGGCTGCGGCAACAGCACGAGCAGCAACGTTCCGGCCGACTGGACGGCCAGCCCGTCCTCGACCCTGCCGAGCTCGAGCCTCACCGACATCGACGTCGCCGGGACCACCGCCACCGGGGCCACCATCAACGCCGCGGCGGTGAGCGGCCCGCAGGCGGAGGCCGTCGCCCCCGACTGTCATCCGGCGCTGTTCGAGCGGACCTACGAGATCGCCGACATCCTCAACAACCACACCCATAAGATGATGGACCGCATCGCGGACATCGTCCGGCACCCGAAGGCGCTCGACGGCAGCCCCAACTGCACCGTCGACGACAAGGCCGCGCCGACCCAGATCAGTTGCACCATCGACCCGGCGGCCGGCCTCTTCGGCGGCTACCCGCTCACCCTCACCTGGGTGAAGACCGTCGCGAGCGGCGTCACCAACTACGCCACCAACGTCTACATCCAGCCCTCCAGCACCACGGCGGCCAACCTCCACGAGTGCGAGCTCAGCGCCGGAGCGAACCTGCCCGCCGCCTGCACCAAGATCTTCAGCGCGTCCCTCAACCTGACCACCAACGCGAACGGCTTCGACGTGTCGAGCGCCTCGCCCATGGTGTTCGACTTCACCGCACTCAACTCGGTCGACCCGAGCGAGGCCGCGCTCGGCACCTTCCAGGTCAACGTGGACTTCACCAAGGACGCCACCAAGCCGAATCCGTACCGCCGCGTGCTCGGGTTCACCTTCGACAACTTCGCCCCCGCGGTCACCGCCGAGGAGATGGCCGCCGGCGATGTCAGCCACGGCCTTCGCAGCGGCACGCTGGCCCACGTCGGCTACACCGGCTCGGGCGGTGGCGGCGGCGGCGCCATGGAGTTCGTGGACGAGGTGATCCTCTACTGCCCGCTCGTCAGCGGCTCGATCAACAGCTCGCTCTACTCGGACGCCTTGACGGTGGGCCGCTGGTACCTCGACACGGCCGCCGGGAGCACCTCGCTCTTCGCCCGCGTGGACGCGGAGGCCGTGGCGGACGCCGGCGGCACCTCGCCCACCGGTGTCCAGGGGACGAACAACCAGCTCGGCAGCAACACCTACATCGGCGGCGTGTGCTTCAGCGGAAGCCTCAACACCTCGGCCTCCACCATCGCCGCCAGCGCCAACGACAACTGGATGTTCGTGGAGGAGGACAACAACAACGTCGCCGGCAGCACCTACGTGTGCGGCCCCGAGTCGACCCCCGGCGACACCAGCACCTGCAACGCCGCCTGCGGCGGCGCCCTCCAGGCCCTGCCGACCGTCTCGAACGGCCAGCTCGTGAACGGCTACCCCTTCACCGGCCTCAGCCCCTCGGTCGCCTCGAGCGGCATCCCGGTCGACCCCTCCGGGATCGAGACCGCTCTCGAGCCCTTGCTGTGCGCCACCGGCGTGGGCACCGCCTGGACGGGGCAGTCGGTCTGCCAGTGACGAGCGTCGGCTGACCCCAGGAGGTACGGTCTCATGAAGGGCGGGCGCGCCGAGACCTGGCGCGCCCGCTCTCCTTTCTGCGGGCCTGCGGTTTCGGAGCCTCCCCTCGAGCGGCGCTCTGGGTCGGGAGCCTCGTCCGGCCTCGCGAGGCGGGGTCGCTCGGGAACCGGCCCGGGCAGCCGCGCGGTTTCCTCTGGAGGCCGTCAGCGGGCCGACCCGGCCGCGGAGGCGGGGCGCGCGGTGGGGAAAGCGTCACCTCGCCCGCCCCCGATCGCCACCGGGCGGGTTCCTTCTCGCAGAGGGATGACCGGGGCCTCGAGCGTGCTCACCTCGGGGACCGCGACCCAGCGAGCGCCCAGGCGAGTCTTGCCCGCTGCGCCGAGTCCATCGCCGTAGAGGGCGCTCGACCAGCGGAGCAGGAGGCGGGTACGCCTCTCCGCCGGCTCAGTCTCGGCTCTAGGCTCATCGATCATGGCTCGGTTCCTTCCCTCGATCGAGAGGACGCAGCAGCGGCCGGCTCATGACCGGCCCGGGTGGGGGCTGTCCCGGCGCGGTCGACCGTCGGGAGGCGGGTGCCGCCTTCTGGCCGTGGCGGGCGGTCCCGGGCGACCACCTCGTCCCAGGAGGAGCTAGCGGGCCTTCCGGAGCCGGGGTTGGGCTTGCGGGCCCGGCCGTTATCCGTTATAGCGGACAGCGACTCCTGGACGGAACTCTGGTGAAGCGCGGCCCTCGTCGCCAAGGAGCGCCGAGGGCGCGTTTCAAGCTCAACCCGCGGCGACGCGGACGCGCTCGCGCGCTCGCCGGGAACCTTCGATCGAGAGAGGACCCATGGCCCGCATTTACGACGACAACAGCTTCAGCATCGGCAACACCCCGCTCGTCCGGCTCAACCGGGTCTCCAAGGGGCTCGGCGCCACCATCGTCGCCAAGATCGAGGGCCGCAACCCTGCCTACTCGGTGAAGTGCCGCATCGGGGCGGCCATGATCTGGGCGGCGGAGCGGGACGGGATCCTGAAGCCCGGCTCGCAGGAGCGGACCATCGTCGAGCCGACGAGCGGCAACACCGGCATCGCCCTCGCCTTCGTGGCGGCGGCCCGTAACTACCCCATCACGCTCACCATGCCCGAGACCATGTCCGTCGAGCGCCGGCGCATGCTGAAGGCGTTCGGGGCGAACCTGGTCCTCACCGAGGGCTCGAAGGGCATGCCGGGCGCCATCGCCAAGGCCGAGGAGATCGTGGCGAGCGACCCGAAGAGGCACTTCATGCCCCAGCAGTTCAAGAACCCGGCCAACCCCGACATCCACTTCCGCACCACCGGCCCCGAGATCTGGAACGACACCGACGGACGGGTGGACATCCTCGTCTCGGGCGTCGGCACCGGCGGGACCATCACCGGCGTCTCCCGCTACCTGAAGCAGGAGAAGAAGCGGGCCATCCGGTCGGTGGCGGTCGAGCCCATCCACTCCCCGGTGCTCACCGCCATCCGGGCAGGGGAGCCCCCCAAGCCGGGTCCGCACAAGATCCAGGGCCTCGGGGCCGGCTTCAAGCCCGACGTCCTCGACCTCTCGCTGGTGGACGAGGTCGTGACCGTCTCGAACGACGAGTCGGTGGATTTCGCGCGCCGGCTGCACCGCGAGGAGGGCATCACCGGCGGCATCTCCTGCGGCGCCGCCGTCGCCGCGGCCGTCAAGGTGGCCGCGCGTCCCGAGTCGAAGGGCAAGCTCATCGTGGTGGTGCTCCCGGACGCCGGGGAGCGCTACCTGTCGAGCATCCTCTTCGAGGGCATCTCGGCTTGACGGGGTCGGCCGGCGATCCGCGCCTGGCGGGGCCAGGCCGGACCGCCGAACCCCGTCGCGGCCTCGCGGTGGATCTCCGCGAAGGACCTGCTCGCCCACCCCTTTCGCCGCTCGCGGCCGGCCTCGCCTTCGGCCGCCGCCAGGGACGGCCCGGCCGCTTCCGCCTCGAGGCGCGGTAGGCCACCTCGCGAGGGTCCCCAGGACGGCGGCCGTCCCCGGGCGACCGCCGCCGGTTGTGATCGCGCGGCGGCGCGTGCTACGAGACGCGACTCTTGAAGAAGCCTCCATCCCGGGAGCCCCATGTCCGACGACGTCCATCTCGACCCCAACGTCCCCGGCAACCCCGCCTACCACTTCAGCATCCTGCCGCCGGGCTCGGCGGTGAAGGCCGGCTGGGGCGAGCGCGCGCCGCTCGTCCCTGGCGCCCGCCTCGGCACGCAGTGCGTCCACGCCGGCGTGCAACCCGATCCCGCCTACGGCTCGGTGATGCCACCCGTCTACCAGACGTCGACCTTCGCCTTCCGCGACGTCTGCACCAACGCCGGCTACGACTACACCCGCAGCGGCAACCCCACCCGCACCGCCCTCGAGGCGGCCCTGGCGCTGCTCGAGGGCGGCGAGGGGGCGACCTGCACCAGCACCGGCATGAGCGCGGTGATGGTGGCGCTGAACCTCCTGCCGCACGGGAGCCACCTCGTCTGCACCGTCGATTGCTACGGCGGCACCTTCCGCGCCCTCGAGCACGCCAAGGCGGCCTGCGGCCTCACCGTCACCTACCTCGACCTCTCGGACCTCGGCGCGGTGCGCTCCGCCCTCCGGGCCGACACCCGCATGGTGTGGATCGAGACCCCTTCGAACCCCCTGCTGCGCCTCACGGACATCCGCGCGGTGGGTGAGCTCGCCCGGGCGAACGGGGCGCTCACGGCGGTGGACAACACCTTCCTCTCCCCGGTGCTCCAGCGCCCCTTCGAGCACGGCGCCGACCTCGTCGTCCACTCCACCACCAAGTACTTGAACGGCCACAGCGACGTGGTGGGCGGGGCGGTGGTCGCCGCACCGGGTCAGACCGCCATGGTCCAGCGGATCCAGAGCCTCAACAACCTGCTCGGTACCTCGCAGGGCCCGCACGACGCCTTCCTCGTCCTGCGCGGCCTCAAGACCCTGCTCCTCCGCATGCGGGCCCACGAGGCCGGGGCCCGTGCGGTGGCCGAGTTCCTCGCGGCTCACCCGGCGGTGGCGAGGGTCCACTACCCGGGGCTCGCGAGCCACCCGCAGCACGCCCTGGCCCGCGCGCAGCAGCGCGGCTTCGGCGGGATGGTGAGCTTCGAGCTCGCCGGCGGCCGCCCCGACCGCGTGGACCACCTCCTCAGGACCCTGCGCTGGTTCACCCTCGCCGAGAGCCTGGGCGGCGTCGAGAGCCTGGTGGCCCACCCGGCCTCCATGACCCACGCCTCGATGACCCCCGAGGCCCGGAAGCGGGCCGGCATCACCGACGGCGTGGTCCGGCTCTCCGTCGGGATCGAGGACCCGGCCGACCTGCTTTCGGACCTCGACAGGGCCCTCGCCACCTTGCCCCGGTAGACGGCGACGGCGGCCGCTGCCGGCGCCGGCGCTCCGAGAGATCCGGTCGCTCCTTGCGGCGAGTGGACCCGGCCCTCTCCCGGCGAGCGGCTCCCGACGTGGCC
>DATJVF010000319.1:0-2780 GCA_035501995.1 Anaeromyxobacteraceae bacterium | reverse complement strand
CAGGCCGAGCCCGAGCGCAGGGCGGCGGCCCGGCGGGTGTCGAGCATCAGGGCGCCCGAGGCGAGGGCTTGCCCGATGTCGCCCGATCCCTCCCGTAGGAAGGGCATGACCCGCCCGGCGCTGGTGGGGTCGCCGAAATGGACGCACAGCTCCCGGCGCTCGAGGCCGATGCGCAGGAACAGACCGGCCACCTCGGCGCGCTCGTCCTCTGACTCGAAAACGAGGCCGACGTGATCGTGGTGGTCGAGTTGCCGTAGCTTCTCGACGAGCGCCCGGGGGCGACCCGGGACCGCCGGGACGCCCTCCTGCGAGATCATGCTCCCCTCCCAATGCCCAGGGATATCTGCTCCTGTGGGTCCTGCGTCAAGTCGCCCGGAGCCGTGATTCCAGGCTGACTCCGTGGGTCACGAGGCGAGCGATCGGGCATGACGCAGTGTGAACCCACCCCGGGAAGGGAGGCGACTCTACCAGGAATGCCAGGCGCGGGAAGCGCTGGCAGGGGAGACCGGCTTTCACTTTAAGTGCGTCTATTCAACCCTAAAGGGGCGTCGACGCGGCGCGCCCCCGCCATCGCGGAAGCGGCCAGGCGAACGAGCCAGCGCTCGCCTGGGGAGGTGGTTCGCGCGGGATCGGCGGAAAGAGTTGCCCGCAAGGCAGGTTGCAGGGACCCGTCCCGCGCGCCGCAACCGGGTCCGGGTCGACCTTCCCCGGCTCGTCGACGCCGAGGGCGTCGCCGCGCGAGCTCGCCCCCGGGGCGAGGAGGAGAGGCATTCGCGCTAGGGCGAGCTACGGGCCCGAGCCAACCAGCACCCCCTGGGCCGCGCGCGCGCCAGTGACCGCACGCCGCATGGGTGCTGAGGGCACCGGCCCGGGCCGACCGCTCGGGCGCGAGATCGAGGCTAGCGCTTGCCCCGGCGAGGACGCTTGGCCGAGCGCTCCTTGAAGAGGTCGAGCGGCGCGACCGCCAGCGCCTTGGCGAGCGCCTCCAGCGTCTCGAGGGGAGGGGTGCGCTGGCCTCGCTCGAGCATCGAGATGTAGCTGACCGAGAGCTTGGTCTTCTTGGCGAGCGCCTGCTGGGAGAGGCTGCGGTGGGCGCGCGCGGCGCGGAGGTTCGTGGCGACGAGGGTGGCGAGGGGCATGGATGGCGACGTTAGCACCGGTATCCCGTCAGTGGAAGTATTCACAACTACCTACCGTGAACCCCGGATGTGACGACCTCGGCGCCCGGAGGCGGCCGGGGCGCTCGCTCGCCGGCCTAACGCCGGGCGACCACCGGCGGCCCGAGGAGACGGCCAGTTCGTCTCGCCCGTGGCACGGCCGGTGCTTCACCACCCGCGGGCTGCTCGCGGTGGTGCGCTCGGAGGCTGGTCGGCGCACGCGTCGACGGGTCGCCGGCGCGAACACGGAGGCCCGGAGCCGAACAGCCCGTCGCGGCGCGGCACGCGCAGGCGGAGGAACGCGGGAGCCGAGGCCCCGGCCGGGTGGGCTCATGGGTGGAGGGGGGTGCGCGCCTTCGAGCCCACCTCTCGTCAGGGCTTCGGCTTGCCCCTCGCGGTGGAGAGCCTGGCCGTGGCCCCGGGGAGATCCTCTATCTCGGCGCCGAGGACCCCGAGCGCCCTGAACCTCCGGTGCTGCTCCGGCGCGAGGCCGCGGATGACCACCCTCGCGCCGCGGAGCGCCCCGAGGGCCCTCGCCAGCGAGACCACCGCCTGCTCCTCGAACGCCTCCACCCCGGTGAAGTCGAGCGTCACCCGCGTCAGGGGGGAAAAGGCTCCGAAGGCCTCCGCCAGGCGAGCCGCCTCCGGGCCGGCGAAGCGCTTGCCGGCTTTCACGAAAAGTGTACCATGGCTGGCTTCCACCTGCATGCGATGCTCGTCGCCCGTAAGGGCACCCCGCGCGGTTCCAAGCCCTCCCTTGGAGCAAGGTCAGGCCGCCGCTCGCGAAGGCAAACGCGGCTTGTGGGCGCACCCGCTCGCGTGACCCCGAGGTCCGCGTCGCTCGAAGAGGCCCCCCGTCCGGCGGCCTGACCGGGTAGCACCGGGAGAGCACCCAGACGGTCTCATTGCCTCCAATGGGTCATGCGCCGGCCAGAGCTCGGGCCTAGCCTGCGCCCTCCTTTTTTCGAGGAGGAGGTCAGCCTTGTTCAGGAAAAACATGATGGTCGCGGCCGCCATGGGGTGGCTCGTTTCCCTGCCCGCGGCGGCCCAGCTCGGGTCGGTGGGCTCACAGCTCGACGAGGCGAAGGCCAAGGCGGGCAGGGCGGAGAGCGACGCTTCGGCCAAGGCTTCGGAGGCGAAGGGCGATGCAGCCGCCAAGGCCGGCGAGGCGAAGGGCGAGGCGACGCAGAAGGCGGCGGCGGAGGAGTCGAGCGCCAAGGACCAAGCGGCGTCCGCGAGCGAGGGCGCGAAGTCGAAGGCCTCCGGCGCCGCCGCCGGCATGAAGGCCAAGGCGAAGGCCAAGGTCGGCGAGACCGCGACGGGGGCCAAGGCCAAGGCCAGCGCCAGCAAGGCCAAGGTGCACAAGAAGCTCGACGCCAAGGGTGGGGCCATGGCCGCGCCCGCCAAGGCCAAGGTGGACCAGATGGAAGGCTCGACGGATTCCAAGGCGGACGCCGCCAAGGGCAAAGCCGAGAACGCCATCGACGCCGTGGGCAAGTGATGCCGTCGGCGCCCGCGCCTTCGCCCACGGGCCGCCTCTCCGGCTCCCGGGGTCGGAGAGGCGTGCCGCGGCGGAGGCGCAGCGGGCGGACCTCGAGGGGGATCGATGGCGCGGCCACGTGA
>DATJVF010000318.1:0-6061 GCA_035501995.1 Anaeromyxobacteraceae bacterium | reverse complement strand
CGCCGGCCACCCCACCATGGTCAGCTGGACCGCCGCGAACAGGAGCATCGACCCGACGCCGGCTCCGATCCGGACATAGGCCAGCGAGAACCCGGCTGCATAGGCGAAGAGCGCGAGGGCCGAGCCGAACGTGCCGCCTGCGGGCCGGGACCGACGAGCGAGGAGGAGGACGAGCGCGAGCACCATCGCGCCCGACGCCAGGCGAACCGAGGTGAAGGTCACCGGATCCACCAGCCGCGGCCTCAGAGCCGCTCGGCAGAGGAGGGAGTTTGCGGCGAAGCAGGCGAGCGATGCCGCGGTGAGCGCGGCGAGGCGCAAGGTCGACACGAGAGAGAGCCTAACGGTGCGCCGCGCCGCCCCCGGGACCCACGCGGGTCGAGACCGCCCAGCGCCCGGGTTCGCGTCGCGGAGCCGGAGCCTGGCCGATCCGAGCGCGGGGCGGCCGACGTAGAAGTGGCGTGCCGCGATCTCCTGGCCTGCCTGTCGAGGAGCTCCAGGTAGCCCTTTGGCAGAGCTCGCGCGCCGCGTCGACGTTGCGGTGAACCAGGGCCAGCGGAGGCTCGGCGAGGGTGCTAGGTTTCGGCCACACCACCTCCTCCGCCGGGCCGAGCCGCTCGACCGGCAGGGGCGCCCGTTCTCCCAGGCGAGGAGCGCGTCTCCTCGGCCGTGCTCGACGGCCGGGCGCGCCGTGGCGGACGATCATGCCTCGGCTCCGCAAAGTCGAGGCCCGAGGTCAGGCGGCGCACTCGCCTTGCAGGTTCTCTGGCTTGAACTCGCGGTCTAGACCGAGGTCGACGAAGTCCTCGGGCCGGGCCGAAGCGGGCCCGAGCTCGGCCAGGTCGGCCAGGACGGCCTTGCCTTCCTCCAGGCCGACGCGCGCGAAGAAGGCGGTCGCGCTCTCGCCATCGGCCCGTCGCTGGCGGTAGAGGCCGAGGAGGCGCTCGAGCGCCTCGGGGACCCGACGCGCCGGGATCTTGGCCGCAAGGCGCCCGAAGCGAGCTCCGTCCTCGTCGACCCCTCCCCCGAGCAGCACGAAGTACTGCGGCACCGTGCGGCCGCCGAGCTTGCGCGCGCTCCCCTGCAGCCCGATCCCCGCCAGATGGTGCTGGCCGCAGCCATTCGGGCAGCCGCTCACCTTGATCTGCAGGTCCGGCGCCAAGGCGACCAGGCCGGGCCGTTCGCGCAGATGCTGCTCGACGAGGTGGCCGAGACCACGCGAGGTCGTCACCGCCAGCCGGCAGCTCTCCGCGCCCGGGCAGGACACGAGGTCGAGCGGGGTGCCCGCGCCGTCCTTGCCGAGGCCGGCGGCGGCGAGCCGCTCGAAGAGGTCGCGGAGGTCGCCCTCCCGCACCCAGCGCAGGAGGAGGTCCTGGTTGGGCGTGACCCGCACGGCCCCGTCGGCGTAGGCGAGCGAGAGGTCGGCGAGGATGTGGAGCTGGTCGGCGGTCACGTCCCCGAGCGGGAGCGTCGCGGTCGCCATGGCGTGGCCCGCCTGGCGCTGGGCGCGCACGTTGGTCGCGCGCCAGGCCTCGAAGGCCGCGCCATCGTCGGGGTCCCGGCCCACCGTGGGGAGGACGCCCGGACCGCGCAACGGGGTGGCGCGCGCCCGGACCGCGATCGACTCTGTCGTCGGCGCCGGCGGGCGGGGCCAGGCTGGCGGTTCCTCGCCCGGGGGAGCCTCGGCCGGGAAGGGCAGGCCCGGGGCACCGCTCGAGCGGAGCGCCTCGAGCTCCCCTGCCACCTCGCCCCGGAACCGCTCCCAGCCCAGCTGACGGATCAGGAACTTCATCCGGTTCGCGTGCCGGTGCTGACGGTCCCCCAGGCGATGGAACGCGCGCACGATGGCCTCGGCGAGCACGAGGATCTCGCCGGCCGGGAGGAACTCGGCGAGCACGCTGCCCGACCTCGGGAGGGTGGCGGTGCCGCCGCCGGCCGTGACCTTGAACCCGCGCTCTCTCCGCCCGCCGCGATCGCGCAGGCGGGCGCGCGCACCGAGGTCGTGGATGGGGGTGAACACGTGATCGACCGGGCAACCTTCGAAGGCGATCTTGAACTTCCGCGGGAGCGACGACGAGAGCGGGTGCCGGAGGAAGTAGCGGGTGGTCGCCTCCGCGTAGGGCGTCGGGTCGAAGAGCTCGTCGGGGGCGACGCCGGCGAACGGGCAGGCGGTGATGTTGCGCACCGAGTTACCGCAGGCCTCGCGGGTGGTGAGACCCGCCCCGGCGAGGATGCGCATGGCCGGTTCGACGTCGTGGAGGCGGACGAAGTGGAACTGCACGTTCTGGCGGGTGGTGAGGTGGCAGAAGCCCCGCGAGAAGCGCACCGCCACCGCGGCCAGGGCGTCGAGCTGCGCCGCGGTCAGGATCCCCTGCGGGATCTTCGCGCGGAGCATGGAGAGGTCTTGGGCCTGTCGCTGCCCGTAGGTGCCGTGGACGAGCCGGAAGGCGCGCCACTGCTCGGCGTCGATCTCGCCCCGCTCGAACTTCTCGAGGTTGGCGAGGAAGAGGTCGAGGTCCCGTCCGTCGGCGAAGCTCGTCCGGCTGCGCCCGCTCTCATCGTGGTGTTCGGCCATGGTCTCTCCTCCTTGGCGTGGGGGCGTCCTCCGCCGGCGGCCCCTGGAAGGCCTCGGCGCGGCGCCTACCGACGGTGCTCATGCTTGCGAGGTCGCGCATGCGCTCTCCGGGAGCCCGTCAGGCCGTCGCGCTCTCGGCGGGTCGGCTGGCCGCGCCCGTCTCCAAAGCGCCGAGCGCGGCCACCCTTCCGATGACGAGCGTCCCCGGCAGCTCGGCCCGGTCCGTGGGGATGGCGGCATGGGGGAGCTCCCCGAGCGAGCCGCGCCAGGTGAACGCCGCCTCGCCCGAGGCGCCGAGCACGATGGCGGCCGGCGTCGTCTCCGGCCAGCCGCGTGCCCCGAGGCGCGCCGCGATGGGCGCCCGCTGCCCGAGTCCCATCAGCACGACCAGGGTCATCCGCCCGGGCGCGAGCGCGTCGAGGAGCTCTCCGTAGCTCGCCTCGGCGTGGCCCGAGACCACCGCGAATCCGGAGGCGAGACCGCGGTGGGTGACCGGGATCCCGGCCAGGGCCGGGGCGGCCAAGGCCGAGCTCACCCCCGGCACGACCTCGAAGGGCACCCCGGCGGCGGCGAGCGCGAGGGCCTCCTCGCCTCCGCGGCCGAAGACGAACGGGTCGCCGCACTTGAGCCGGACGACCCGCTGCCCGCGGCGGGCGCCGCGGACGAGGAGCCGCTCGATGGCGCGCTGCGACACGCCCGGTCGCCCGGCCCGCTTCCCCACCGAGAAGCAGTGGGCGCGGGGTGCGAGCTTCAAGAGGTCGACGGAGACGAGGGCGTCATAGAGGACGAGATGGGCCTGCGCCAGCCGCTCCGCGCCGCGCCGGGTGAGGAGCCCGGGGTCGCCCGGCCCGGCGCCGACCAGCGAGACGAAGCCGCCGGCCGCCCGAGGCGGGAGCCCGCCCTGCGACGCGGGCTCGCCGTGGTAGAGCGCGTTCAGCTTCTCGAGCAGCATCGGCCGCCGGGTGGCGAGCGGGACGCGCGAGCGCCTCCAGGCAGCCCGCTCGCCCTCGGCGGTGGCGAGCCAGGTGTCGATCTCCTCCGGCAGCACGGCGTCGATGGCCTCGCGCAGGAGCCCGGCCAGTGCCGGTGCCCGCCCTCCGGTCGAGATGGCCACCGTGGCCCCTCCGCGGCGGACGACGCCGCCCGCGTAGGCGGTCGCGCAGCCCGGGTCATCGACGGCGTTCAAGAGGATGCGCCGGCTCTCGGCGGCGGCGGCGACGGCCCGGTTCACCTCCGCGGTGGCCGCGGCGACGGCGTACCAGGCCCCGTCGAGATCCGAGGGCTCGAAGGGCCGGCGCCGCACCGCCGCGGCGGCCGCCACGATCTCCTCCCGGACCTCGGGCGCGACGACCGTCACCTCGGCCCCCGCCCCCCGCAGTTGCTTCACCCGGAGCGCCGCCATGGCACCACCGCCGACCACGACCACCCGGCGCCCGGCGAGCTTGACGAACAGCGGCAGGAGCTGGCTGCTCACAGGATCCCCCAGCTCCGCTCGTATACCAGCACGAGCCGGAACTCGCGGTCGCCGAAGCCGCGCCCGCGCAGATAGGCCCTGGCGGCGGCCGCCTCGACCGTCGTCGACCGGAAGACGGCCCTGCCGCGCCGGTCCCGCTCGAACCCGAGGTCGACCAGGGCCGCCCCCAGATCGGCGGCCCGCGCCTCGGAGAGGCTCCGCTCCGGCATCACGCTCGTGACGTGATTCACCATCAGCGGACTCCGGCCCAGTAGCTGGCGAAGACATGGCTCGACAGCCAATAGCCGAGCGGGACGTTCACCAGCACCCCCACCGCGAAGGCGGCCAGGGGCCTCCAGCCGAACCGGGTGAGCTCCCGGAACCTGGTGGTGAAGCCGATGCTGAGGAAGGTCCAGGTGAAGGCCCACCCGCGCAGCGTCCGCAGGGGCGCCAGGGCCTCGCTGGAGAAGCGCGTGCCGCTCTCGGCGTCGATGGAGGCGAGCACCACCGTCACCAGCATCGACGCGCCCAGGAAGCCCAGCACGAACTTGGGGAACCGCCTCCAGATCTCGCCGCCACCCACCCGCTCGGCCTCGGAGGCGCGCCGGCGTTCCCAGACGGTGACCGAGAGGATGGCCACGAGAAGCGCCCACACCCCCACGAACATGTCGCGGCCCACCACCTTCATGAGCGTGAAGGTCTTCACCGCCCGGTCGTCACCGAGGGCGCTCGCCGCCGCGAAGCCGGCCGCGTCCGCGAACTCCGAGGTCCCGATCCAGGCCCCGGCCACGCCGGGCGAGAGCCCGAGGACCCTCGCCCCGACCGGGAGGATGAAGATCATCGCGATGGCCCAGACGACCACCATCGAGACGGCCACCGACACGTGGCTCTTCTCGGCGCGGCAGGCTCCGCCGATGGCGATGGAGGCCGAGACGCCGCAGATCGACCCACCCGCGCCCAGCGTCGCGGCGAAGCGTGGGTCGAGGCCGAAGAGGCGGGTGGCCGCGAGGTAGATGGCGAGGAAGGTCGCCACGGCCACCACCGTCGCCTGGGCGATGGCCAGCGGGCCGGCCTTGAGGATGATGCTGAACGGGAGGGTCGCCCCGAGGAGGACGATCCCGACCTTGACGTAGAACTCGGTCCGCAGGGCCGACTGGAACCAGGCCGGGAGCGCGACGAGGTTGCCGAGCGCCATCCCGACGGCCAGCGCGATGAGCGGCGTCTCGAGTTGCCAGCTCTTGAGCGTCTGGTTCGAGCCGAGGAGGGCGACGAGGAGCGAGCAGGCGAAGAGCAGGGCGAACCCGGCCGCGTAGCGAGCGACGTCCCAGCCCATCACCCGCGAGGCCAGCGAGAAGGCGACGAGGAACACGCCGAAGAGGGCGAGGGGGGCGGCCGGTCGCGCCCCCAGCGCCTTCGTGGCGGTGGCGAGGCCTCCGGACCAGGTCGGGATGTTGAGGGCGGCCGCCTCGACGAGCCTCGAGACCCCGAGGAAGTAGCCGAGCGTGACCCAGAGGACGAGGCCCATGGCGATGAAGATGGCCCAGGCCTCCTCGTGACGATGCCAGGGCCGCGCGGCCGGTAAAGCGCTCATGGTCGTTGCTCCTCTCGTCTCGGGCCGGACCGGGTCGAGCGGTAGAGCGGCCCGCCCCTTCCCGCGCCGCGCCGGGGTCTGCCGCCCTGGGCCTCGCGCTCTCCTGCGCGCGGCGGAGCGGGAGGCGTCGTGACCCCTCTCTTAGATGACGGACGTTCGTCCTGTCAAGTGGACAACGGATGAACGTCCGGCACAACGGACGAGGAGGCGGCCAGGGCCCCCAAGCAGGTTAGGCTGGGACGAGAGGGTTCCGTGGATCTCTTCGGTCCCCGGGACCTTTCGAGGCGCCATCGTCCGCCAAAACGGACGAGCGGACCACGGGGGCGCTCCGGCGGGGCAGACGCTCCTACGGGCGCTCCATGCGGGCCACGACCTCGTCGTAGCCCCGTCCGGTGAACTGCAGCAGGCAGAAGCCGTGGCCGAAGGGATCGGCGAGGAGAGCCAG
>DATJVF010000317.1:0-8767 GCA_035501995.1 Anaeromyxobacteraceae bacterium | reverse complement strand
GGAAGTTGAAGCGCAGCTCGCCCCGCGGGCCGCGGTGGCCGGCGAGCAGGCCCTCGCGCGCGAAGGCCCGCACCTGGCTCTCCGGAAGCCCGAGCATGCGCGCGGCCTGGCGGCAACCGTACCCGAACAAGGGGTCTCTCTCAGGACGGTTTCTTGGCGGCGGCTCGCGCCCGTCCTCCGGTCGCCTCGCGCGGGGCGCGCCGCGCCGGCCGCCGCGCCACCTCGGAGGCGGGGGCGGCCTGCTCCGAGGGCTCCGCCGGGGCGGCTTCGGCCGGTGCCGCCTTCTCGGGCGCGGCGGCCAGGCTCTGCTTCAGCGCCTCGAGCAGGTCGATGACCTGAGCCCGTGGAGCCTCGGGCGCGGAGACCTGGATCTCCTGGCCGCGCACCTTCTGCTCGATGAGGGCCTGGACGCGGGCGCGCACCTCGTCCGGATAGTTCTCGGGGTGAAAGGAGGGTGAGGCGGTCTGCTCGACGAGGCGAAGGGCGAGCTGGACCTCCGGCTCCTTCAGCTCGGCCTCCTCGAGGTCCACCTCGGCGATGGGTCGCACCTCGTCCTGGTGCAACAGCTGCTGCATGACGAGCCGCCCGGCCAGGGGCCGCAGGAGTACCAGGTACTGCTTGCCGCGCGCCGCGTAGCGAGCCAGGGCGGCCTTGCCCGATCGCCGCATGGCCTCGGCGAGCAGGCGGTAGGCCTTGGCGCCGCCGCGGTCGGGCCCGAGGTAGTAGGGCCGATCGAAGTAGACCGGGTCCACCTCGGAGAGGGGGACGAACTCGGCGATCTCGATGGCCTGCGAGGAGGCCTCCTCGAGCGCCTTGAGCTCCTCGGGGGTGAAGGTGACGAACTGGTCCTTGGCGAACTCGTAGCCCTTCACCATGTCGTCGCGCTCGACCTTCTCGCCGTCGCGCGGGCAGACGTACTGCTGCTTGAGGCGCGTGCCGCACTTCTTGTGAAGCAGGTTGAAGGAGTAGCCGGCCGAAGGCTGGGTGGCGCTGAACAGCCGCACCGGGATCGAGACCAGCCCGAAGGAGATGGTGGCGGAGGCCATCGCGCGGAGCGCCATGCCCGCCTTATAAGGACCCCGGCGTGGCGAAGCCCGGCGAAGACGCGCTGGCGCGATATCGCGCGAAGCGTTCCCCCGCCCGCACCCCCGAGCCCTTCGGGTCGGTCCGGGAAGGGGTGAGGGCCGCCCCGGCGGCCGGGGCGCTCGCCCGCTTCGTCGTGCAGAAGCACCAGGCCCGGCGACTCCACTACGACTTTCGGCTGGAGATGGGGGGCGTCCTCGTGAGCTGGGCCGTCCCCAAGGGGCCGTCCGCCGATCCGGCCGACAAGCGCCTCGCGGTCCGGGTGGAGGATCACCCACTCGAGTACGCCGGGTTCGAGGGCCTGATCCCGGCCGGCAACTACGGCGCCGGGGCGGTCATCGTGTGGGATCGGGGGGCCTGGCAACCCCTCGCCGATCCGACCGAGGGCCTCGTGAAGGGCAAGCTCCTCTTCCGCCTCCGCGGCCACAAGCTCCACGGGGAGTGGACCCTGGTCCGCACCGGCCGCCAGGGCGACGAGTGGATCCTGCTCAAGCACCGCGACGCGGACGCCGACCCGGGCCGGCGCCATCCCTTCGACGAGGGGTCGGTGCTCTCGGGCCTCGCGGTCGAGGAGCTCGCCGAGGCGACGGTGCGGGCGGCCGCCCTCGAGGAGGAGGCCCGGCGCCTCGGAGCGCCCGTGCGCCGCGGCGAGGCGCGCCCCTTCCGCCCGATGCTGGCCACCCCGCGCGAGGAACCCTTCAGCGCCAAGGGCTGGCTCTTCGAGCCCAAGATCGACGGCTACCGGGCCCTGGGGGTGAAGGAGGAGGGGGCGGCGACCCTCCTCTACCGCGGCGGCGCCGACGCCGGCTCGATCTACCCGGAGATCGTGCTCGCGCTGCGCGCGCTCCTTGCGCCGAGGGCCCTTATCGACGGCGAGGTGGCCGTCCTCGACGCCGAGGGCCGCCCGAGCTTTGCGGCCCTGCAGGGCCGGGCCGCCCTCACCCGCCCCGGCGACGTCGAGCGCGCCGAGCTCGTCCAGCCCGCCACCTACTTCGCCTTCGACCTGCTCGAGGTGGGCGAGCGCGACCTCACCCCGCTCCCCCTGCGCTCGCGCAAGGCGCTCCTCGCCCGCCTCCTGCCGCGGCTCGGATCCCTACGCCTCGTCGAGGGGGTCGAGGAGCGGGGAGGTGAGCTCTTCCAGGCGGTGCAGGCGCAGGGCCTGGAGGGCCTGGTCGCCAAGCGCGCCGACGCGCCCTACCGGCCGGGCCGCTCCCCGGACTGGGTCAAGGTGCGCACCGAGCGCCGCGGGGACTTCGTGGTGGTGGGCTACAGCGCTCCCGGGGGCCGGGGCCGGCTCGGGCTGGGGTCGCTCGCCCTCGCCGTCCGCGCGGGGGAGGAGCTCCGCTACGCCGGCCACGTCGGCAGCGGGCTCAAGGACGAGGAGCTCGTCCGCCTCCGAGAGCGGCTGGAGCCGCTCGGGCGGGGAACCCCGGCCTGCCTGGACGTCCCGCCCTCCCTGCGCGGGGTGAGCTGGGTCGAGCCCGCCATCGTCTGCGAGGTGAGCTACCACGCCTGGACGGCCGACGGGCGCCTGCGGCAACCGGTGTTCGTGCGGGTACGCGACGACAAGCGCCCGGAGGAGTGCGGGAGCGAGGGCCGGCCCTCGCCGGGCGGGAAGGCGCCCGGGGAAAAGGAGGAGCAGGCCCCACCGCAGCGGGAGGTGGCCCTCACGAACCTCGACAAGGTCTACTTCCCCGAGGACGGCCTCACCAAGGGCGACCTCATCGGCTACTACCGCGCGGTGGCCCCGTTCATCCTGCCCTGGCTCAAGGCCCGCCCGCTCACCCTCACGCGCTTCCCGGACGGAATTCACGGAAAGTCCTTCTTCCAGAAGGATGCCCCGGCTTGGCGGCCGTCCTTCATCCACACCGCCGTGGTCCACAGCGAGGAGGGCGGCCGGGACCTCACCCAGTACGTGGTCGACGACCTCGAGTCCTTGCTGCACGTGGTGAACCTGGGCGCCATCCCCCTGCACGTGGGGGCCGCCCGGCTGCCCGACCTCCTGGCGCCCGACTGGTGCTCCCTGGACCTCGATCCCAAGGGGGCCCCCTTCGCCCACGTGGTGGAGATCGCCCGCCGGATCCGCGCGCTGTGCGGCGAACTCGGGCTCGCGGTCTTCGTGAAGACCACCGGGCAGGCCGGGCTGCACGTGCTGGTCCCGCTCGGCCAGAAGCTCGGCCACCCGCAGGCGCGCGCGCTCGCCGGGCTGCTCGCGCGCGCGGTGGTGGAGGCCGCCCCCGACCTCGCCACCCTGGAGCGCACCGTGGCCGCCCGAGGCGGCAAGGTGTACGTCGACACCCTCCAGAACGGCGCCGGCAAGACGCTCGCCGCACCCTACTGCGTGCGGCCCCGGCCGGGCGCCCCGGTCTCGACGCCGCTGCGGTGGAGCGAGGTCACCCGGCGCCTCGACCCGTCGCGCTTCACGGTCCGTACCGTGCCGCGGCGGCTCGCCCGTCTGGGCGAGGATCCCCTCGCGCCGCTCCTCGCCGCGCGGCCCGACCTGGTCGGTGCCCTCTCTCGGCTGCGCGAGCGGTGGCCCGCCGCACCGGGCGAGGGGGGCTGAGGAGCGGCGCGGAAGGCCCGCGGGCCCAAAGGCGCGCCGGGTCAGCGCGCCAGGTCGGCCCGCGCCTCGGCGGAGCCCTCCAGGAAGGCCTCCACCGCCGCGCGCCGGCGCAGGGTGTCGGCGTAGCCGAGGTCCATGAGCCGGCCCACGTAGTCGGGCTCGAAGGCGAGGTAGCTGAGGAGGTCGGAGCCGGTCTCGCCGGTGGCCCCGATGCCCTTCAGGAGGTAACGCAGCATGCGGGGGAAGCGCAGGTACTGGTCGGCGGCGAGCGTGCCGAGGTCCAGGGAGGGCCTCAGCACCAGGATGGGAATGGTGCGCAGCGGCTGAGACGCGGTCCCGCGCTGCTCCGGGGGGAGCAGCGACACCGTGCGGTTCACCCGCTCCAGCCGCTCGACGTCGGCCTCGAGCGCGTCGAGGAACACGGCGTTCATGAGCACCCCGGCGATCTCCGAGGGCGGCAGCCACTCGCGGTGCGGCGCGCTGGCCCGGTGGGTCCGGCGGTCGGCGTGGGTGGTCTGGACCCCGATGGCCAGGATCCGGTCCGACCCGAGGTGGATGGCGGGCGAGAGCGGTGCGTGCATGCGGACGCAGCCGTCGCCGTAGTAGAGGCCGCGGATGCGGACCGGGGGGAAGAAGATGGGGATGGCGGCCGAGGCCAGGATGTGCTGCAGCCGCAGGCGCTGGCGCACGCCGATGCGGGTCGAGCGCTGCCAGGGCTCCACCTCCCGCGAGCCGTCGAAGAAGGTCACGGCGAGGCCGTCGTGGTAGCTGGTGGTCGAGACCGCCACCCCCCGGAGCGTCCCGGTGCGGAAGTGCAGGCTGAGGCGGGAGAGCGGCAGGGTCTCGGCGAGCAGGTCGCGCAGGGGAGAGGTGTCGAGGAGGTAGTTGATGCGCGAGGACCCGAGCAACCCCCCGGCCGAGAGGTCCTTGATCCAGCGCGATCCGATGCCGACCAGGCCGCGGGCGTCGGTGCGGTAGACGCGCTCCGGCGAGAGGTTCCGCCAGATGTCGGCCAAGCGCGCCGCCGCCACCTGGAACTCGTCCGCGCCCGAGGCGATGGAGACGGCGTTGATGGCGCCCGCCGAGACCCCGGCGAAGACCCGGAACGGCGAGCGCTGGCCGGGGCAGATCTCGGCGAGCGCCCGCAGCGCGCCGACCTGGTAGGCCGCCCGCGCTCCACCGCCGGTCAGGACGAGCCCGACGTGCACGCCCCAGAGCCTACCACAGACGCGCACCCGGACGGTTGGAACTCAGGGTGTAAGCTCGGCCGGCGCGGCCTCCTCGACGAGCCGCCGCAGGGCGAGCGCCTCGGCCGGCCCCCGCCCCGAGTCCTCGTGCTTGAAGAAGACGTGGGCCGTCGCCCAGGGCGCGCCGAGGATCCGCCGGGCGAAGGTCCGCAGCTCCTCTCCGCTGTAGCGCTCCCGGCGGAGTCTCAGGTAGCCGAACCCGGCCGTGGGCACGAGCGGGGTCGCGCCCTCCTCGGCGTCGGTGTGGACGAGGGCCGCTCCGCGCTCCGCGAGGGCGGCGAGGACCTCGTCCGCGAACCAGGAGGGATGGCGGAACTCGAAGGCCGCCTGACCGCCGGCGGGGAGGAGGCCGAGGAAGTCCTTGAGGCGCGGCAGGTCCTTGCCGAGGTCGGGGGGGAGCTGGAAGAGGACCGGGCCGAGGCACGGCCCGAGCTCGGCGGCGGCCCGGTAGAAGGCGGCGAGATGGCCCTCCGCCGCGCGGAGGCGGAGGAGGTGGGTGATGCGCCGCGGCGCCTTCAAAGCGAACGAGAAGCGCGGGCCCGCCGCCGCCCGCCAGGCCGAGAGGACGCTCGGCCTCGGCATCCGGTAGAAGGTCGCGTTCACCTCCACCGCCTCGAGGCGCTCGGCGTAGAAGGCGAGCATCCGGGCGGGGGGGAGGTCCTCCGGGTAGAACGACCCCCTCCAGGCTGGGTAGCTGAAGCCGCTCGTGCCGGCGAGGACGCGCACCTCCCCGGCCTAACCCGGGCCCGCCGCCACCACACGTCCCGGGGCGAGCGCGCGGCCGGCGGCCCCCCATTCGAGGCCTCTCGACCCGTCCAGGCTCTGCCGTCTCGCGGGCGGTGCCTAAGTTGTCCCGTCATGCGTCGCGGGTGTGCGGGAGCCCGGCCGTCGGCGGCGGGGCTCGCGACGAGCGATCCGGCTCGAGCGAGGGCGCCAGGCGGGGGCGCCGCCTCGCCCCGGGCGGCGAGGCGAAGGGAGGCGACCGTGGGGAGACCCCGGGCGAGGTGGCTGCGAGGGCGTCGGGCGCTACCCCTGGCGCCCCGGCGTCGCCCGGGCACACCCTGGGCGCTCCTCCGGGAGGGAGGCCCTTGAAGCCCGCCTGCGCTTCCCCGAGCGCCGCTGCCCCCAAGCTCGAGCTCAGCGGGGTGGTGAAGCGCCTCGGGGCCCAGGTCGCCCTCGGCCCGATCGATCTCAAGGTGATGGCCGGCGAGAGCCTGGCGGTGGTGGGCCCGAGCGGCGCCGGCAAGACCACCTTGCTCAGGCTGCTCCTCGGCCTCGAGCGTCCGGACGCCGGCGCGGTGCGGCTCTCGGGCGGGCCGCTCTCCGACGGGGACCTGCTCGCGGCCCGCCGCCGCATCGGCTACGTGGTCCAGGGCGGCGGGCTCTTTCCGCACCTCACCGCGGCCGGGAACGCCGGGCTGGTGGCCCGCTTCCTCGGGTGGAGCGGGCCGCGCATCGAGGCGCGGGTACGGGAGCTCGCCGCCATGGCCCGACTGCCGTTCGACCTCTTCGCGCGCTACCCGGCCCAGCTCTCCGGCGGCCAGGCCCAGCGGGTGGCGCTCGTCCGGGCCCTGATGCTCGACCCGGAGGTTCTGCTCCTCGACGAGCCCCTGGGCGCGCTCGACCCGGTGACCCGCGCCGAGCTCCAGGAGGACCTCGCCCGCGCCTTCAGCCAGCTCGGGAAGACGGTGGTCCTCGTCACCCACGACCTCGCCGAGGCCGCGATCCTGTGCGGCCGCATCGCGCTCCTCAAGGAGGGACGCCTCCTGCAGGAGGGGTCGCTGGAAGACCTGGTGCGCCGTCCCGTCGATGCCTTCGTGGGCCGCTTCGTGCGCGCGCAGCGCTCGCCGCAGGACCTCCTGCGCGAGGCGCCGTGAGGGCCCTCTGTGCGCTCGTGGCCGCGGCGGCCCTGGGTGCGGCGCCGCGCCCGGTGCGGATCGGCTCCAAGGAGTTCACCGAGTCGGTGCTGCTCGCCGAGATCGCGACCGAGCTCGTGGCCCACGGCGGGGTGCCCGCCCTGCACCTGAAGGGGCTCGGCGGGACCCGGGTGCTCTACGACGCGCTCGTGAGCGGCGCGATCGACGCTTACCCCGAGTACACCGGGACCCTCATCGAGGAACTCCTCGGCGGTCCCCCGGGAGAGAGCGAGGCCTCCTGGCGGGCCGCGCTCCTGGCCCGCGGCCTCAGGGCCGGCCGGCCGCTGGGGTTCGAGGACGGCTACGCCCTGGCGGTGCGCGAGGACCTCGCGGCTCGCCTGGGCCTGGCGCGCCTGTCCGACCTCGCTCGCCACCCCGGCCTGCGCTACGGCCTCTCCCACGAGATCCTCGACCGCCGGGACGGCTGGCCGGCGGTCGAGGAGCGCTACCGGCTGCATCCGGCCGACGTGCGGGGGCTCGACCACGACCTCGCCTACCGGGGCCTCGCCGAGGGGGCCCTCGACGTGGTCGACGTCTACACCACCGACCCCGAGATCGTGGCCCAGCACCTGCGCGTGCTCGAGGACGACCGGCACGCCTTCCCCGCCTACCAGGCGCTCTTCCTGTGGCGAGCCGACCTCGCCCGGCGCGCGCCCGAGGCGGTGCGGGCACTCGAGGCGCTGGAAGGTCGCATCGACGAGAAGGCCATGCTGCGCATGAACGCGCTCGTCCGGGTGGAGCACCGAAGCGAGGTCGAGGTGGCGGCCGCCTTCCTGCGCGAGACCCTGGGGGTCACGAGCGGCGCCCGCGCCGAGGGCCGGGCCGCGCGCATCCTCCGCTTCACCGTCCGGCACCTCCTGCTCGTAGCGGTGGCGCTGACCGCCGCCATCCTGGTGGCGGTCCCGCTCGGGATCGTGGCCGAGCGTCGCCGCCGGCTGGGCCAGCTCGTGCTCGGGGTGGCCGGGCTCGTGCAGACCATTCCCTCGCTGGCCCTCCTCGTGGCGACCCTGCCCTTGCTCGGCATCGGCGCCCCTCCGGCCCTGTTCGCACTCTTCGTCTACAGCCTCCTCCCCATCGTGCGGAACACCCACGCCGGGCTCGCCTCCATCCCCGAGGAGGTGAGGGCCTCGGCGGAGGCGCTCGGCCTGCCGAGCCTCGCCCGCCTGCGCCTCGTCGAGTTGCCGATGGCCTCGAGGGCCATCCTGGCCGGCGTCAAGACCTCGGCCGTGCTGTGCGTGGGGACGGCCACCCTGGGCGCCCTCGTCGGCGCCGGCGGGCTCGGCGAGCCCATCTTCACCGGCATCCGGCTCGACGACTTCGGGCTCGTGCTCGAGGGGGCGCTCCCGGCGGCGGCGCTGGCCCTCCTCGCCCAGGGGTTGTTCGACCTCTGCGAGCGCTTCCTCGTGCCGCGTGGCCTGCGCCTTTCGGGCGGCCAGGCGGCCGCAGGTCTCGCGACGGGGTCTGGCGCGCCGTCCCCCGGCTAGAGCCGCTGCGCCCGCCGCCCTCGCGGCGAACCGCCCCCGCGGCCCCCGGCTCACGGCGACGAGGCTGGAATTCACGATCGGTTCGGCTACCGCCATCGGCGTCGATAGCGCCCCCGCCACGACTCCACCACGTCCCTGCATGGCTCCTACGTGTGCAGGGCCCTGGACGAGGGCGCTAAGTCGGTGTCGCTTCTTTCTACCGACAAGGCCCACGCGGAGAAGCTCGAGCTCGAGGGAGGCCTCCTGAGGGTGCTCTCCCAGAACCCCGACCTGGGCGAGGCGCGGGAGGAGGTCCCGGTCGATTACAGCGGCGTCGACCCTGATGAGGAGGCATTAGCAGGATCCCGGCCCCACGCTCTGGTCGCGCGTGGGCGTCGCAGGCGAGCTGGCCGAAGGGGAACGGCGAGGGGCGGCCCTCGCGTATTCCAACACCGCGAAGTCGCCTCGGGGCCCGACGGGGGCGTGCCTCCAACA
>DATJVF010000316.1:0-2557 GCA_035501995.1 Anaeromyxobacteraceae bacterium | reverse complement strand
GGTCATGACGAGCACGTCGGCGCCCGCGGGGAGGCTCCTCACCTCCTCGGCGGCGGCCTCCGTGACCACCCGCCGCACCCTCGGGGGCAGCTCCTTCGGGAACTCCGCCTCGCGGCCGTCGACCCAGGTCACCGAGCAGGGGAGGTCGCCGAGCAACCTCACCAGGGCCTTGCCGACGTGGCCCGCCCCGAAGATCGCCACCCGCCAGCGGCTCGGCAGGACGGCCTCGAGGAGCAGGGTGACCCGTCCGCCGCAGCACTGGCCGAGGTGCGGGCCGAGCGCGAACTCGTGGAGGCGGAGCCCCTCGGCCTTCGCGCCCTCCCTCTCGGCAAGGAGCAGCGCCCGGGCCTCCTTCAGGGCCTCGAGCTCGAGGTGGCCTCCGCCCACCGATCCGTAGAAGGCCTCCTCGGTGACCACCATCTTGGCGCCCACCCCGCGCGGCGTCGAGCCCTCCTCGCGCAGCACGGTGACGAGCACGGCCGGCTCCTCGGCCGCGGCCAGGGTGGCGAGGGCCTCGATCCAGCTCTTCATGCGGTCCTCTCCCGGGCGCTTGCGCGGGCGAGCCTCGCGCGGAGCTCCTCCACGGCCAAGAGCACGTGCTCGGGGGTGGCCGGGGCCTCGAGCCTGGGCGAGAGCCGCTCTCCGCCCACCGCCGCCACCGCGTCCCGGAGCGCCTGGAACACCGAGATGGCCAGCATGAGGGGCGGCTCGCCCACCGCCTTCGAGCGGTGGATGGTCGGCTCGCGGTTCTTGCGGTGGAGGAGGGTCACCCGGAAGTCCTCCGGGACGTCGCTCGAGGTGGGGATCTTGTAGGTGGAGGGGGCGTGCGTGCGGAGCTCGCCCTTCCCGTCCCACCACAGCTCCTCGGTGGTGAGCCAGCCCAGGCCCTGCACGAACCCGCCCTCCACCTGGCCGAGGTCGATGGCCGGGTTGAGCGAGTCGCCGCAGTCGTGGAGGAGGTCGACCCGGCGCAGCCGGTACTCGCCGGTGAGGGTGTCCACCTCCACCTCGCTCGCCGCCGCGCCGCAGGCGAAGTAGAGGAACGGCCGGCCGCGGTGCCGCTTGGCGTCCCAGTGGATCTTGGGGGTCTTGTAGAAGCCGGCGGCGGAGAGCGAGAGGCGCCTCAGGTGCGCGAGCTCGGCCGCCTCGGCCAGGGTGAGCTGGTGCTTCCCGAGCCGCACCTCCCCGCCCGCGAAGAGCACCTCCCCGGGCCTGCCGCCGAGCTCGTCCGCCACCGCGCGGGCGAGGCGGGCCTTGATGGTGCGGGCGGCGGCCTGGGCCGCCTTGCCGTTCATGTCGCTCCCGGAGGAGGCCGCGGTGGGGGAGGTGTTCGGCACCTTGTCGGTGCGGGTGGCCGAGAGCTGCACGCGGTCGAGGCCCACCCCGAACTCGTCGGCCACCACCTGGGCCACCTTCTGGAACAGGCCCTGGCCCATCTCGGTCCCGCCGTGGTTCAGGTGGATGCTGCCGTCGGTGTACATCAGCACCAGCGCGCCGGCCTGGTTCAGGTAGGTGGTGTTGAAGGAGATGCCGAACTTCACCGGGGTGAGGGCGAGGCCGCGCTTCAGGTAGGGGCTCTTCCGGTTGTAGTCCAGGATCTCGGCGCGGCGGGCGGCGTAGTCCGAGCTCGCCGCCAGCTCCTCCACGAGCCCCTTGAGGTCGTCCTCCACCTCCTGGCCGTAGGGGGTCTCGACGCGCCCCTTGCCGCCGTAGAGGTTCCGCCGGCGGACCTCGAGCGGGTCCTTCCCGAGGTGGCGGGCGATCTCGTCGACGATCCCCTCGATGGCCATCATCCCCTGCGGCCCGCCGAAGCCGCGGAAGGCGGTGTTGGAGACGGTGTGCGTGCGGCAGCGGTGCGAGGTGACGGTGACGTGGGGGAGGTAGTAGGCGTTGTCGACGTGCAGCATGGCGCGGTCGTTCACCGCGCCGGAGAGGTCGGGCGAGAGGCCGCAGCGCGAGGCGAGGGTGACCTCCAGCGCCCGGATGCGCCCGTCGTCGTCGAACCCCACCTCGTAGTCGACCACGAAGTCGTGCCGCTTGCCGGTCACCACCATGTCGTCGTCGCGGTCGAGGCGCAGCTTCACCGGGCGCCCGGTCCTCGAGGCCAGCACGGCGGCGACGCAGGCCACCGGGGCGGCCTGGGTCTCCTTGCCGCCGAACCCGCCCCCGAGCCGGCGCACCTCGACCACCACCCTCGCCTCGGGCACCCCCAGCACCTTGGCCACGAGGTGCTGGACCTCGGTGGGCGACTGGGTGGAGCTGTAGACGTGCAGGGTGCCACCCTCGCGCGGCAGGGCCATCGCCACCTGGCCCTCGAGGTAGAAGTGCTCCTGGCCCCCCATCTTGAGGTGTCCCCTTAGGCGGTGGGGCGCGCGGGCGAGGGCGTGGGCGGCGTCGCCCCGGCGCAGGACCTCGGTGGGCAGCACGAACGACTCGGCGGCGAGCGCGTCCTCGACGGTGAGGAGGGCCGGCAGGTCCTCGTACTCCACCACCGCCAGGCGGCTGGCGGCGCGCGCCGCCTCCCGGCTCACGGCCGCCACCGCGAGGAGCGACTGGC
>DATJVF010000315.1:0-2785 GCA_035501995.1 Anaeromyxobacteraceae bacterium | reverse complement strand
CGCGCCTGAAGCCGCGCACGCGGGCCCGGCTCACCTCGAGGCCGCCCGGCCCGGCCACGCAGGCGATGGCGCGGTGACCGAGCTGCACGAGGTGCCGGGCGGCCAGCCGGCCGCCGCGCTCGTTGTCGACCTCGACCAGGTCGGCCTTGAGGCCGGCGATGGCCCGGTCGACCACCACGACCGGGAAGGGCGCCCCCTTGAGGCTCGCCACCCAGCGGGCGTCCTCGCTGGCCGAGGCCACCACGAGCCCGTCCACCAGCTTCTGGCGCAGCACGCGCAGATAGGTCTGCTGCCGCACGGGGTCGTCGCCCGAGTTGCACAGCACCACGCTGTAGCCGGCCCGGTAGCAGGCGTCCTCGATCCCGTGGGCCAGCTCGGCGAAGAAGGGGTTCGTGCTGTTCGGCACGAGGAGCCCGAGCGTGTGGGTCACCCGGTGCTTGAGCGAGCGCGCCACCCCGCTCGGCACGTAGTCGAGCTCGCGGGCCGCCCGCAGCACGCGTTCCCGCGTGTCGGCGCGCGCCGCCCGCGTGTCGTTGAGGACGTGCGAGACGGTCGTGAACGAGACCCCAGCCAGCGCGGCAACGTCCTTGATGGTCGCCATGGCGGTCGGAGCGCTCTGCGCTCGGGCTTCCGTGCCGCAAACGTTTGCAACAAGGTACGCACCGCGCTTCCAGGCTGTCAAACGATCTTCGCAGCAGGGCGGCGCACGCCCCGCACATCCCCCCAGGGGGTGGGACCCCCTCGGCCGGCCGGTCGCCTTCCCCGGCCCTGGATGGGCTGGGCCGGCGGCCCGGGGACCTCGCCCTTCGGGCGCGCTCGCCCTCCCGCCGCCTCGCTCGCGGGTCGGGGGTGAGGCGCGGGCTTTCCCCGCGGCCCGGGACGTGCTCTCCTCGGCCACCGGGGCCCAAACGCCGCCTCGACCCAATTTAGGCCGTGGTGGACCGCCCGCAGACAGCCGCTCGCCCCGAGGTGGCAGAGCTCGAGGACCCGCGACGGTTCGCGTGCGTCCTCCGGGTGGCGCACCGAGACCTCGCGGCCTTCCTGGAGGCGCGCGCCTCGGCTCCTCGGGGCGCGTTCATGCGCCTCCACCTCGGGCTCGCCGGCCTGTTCGGGATCGCCGTCGGGGCGGCCTTTCTCGGGGCCCCGGGGGGCGGGTGGAACCTCGCGCGGGCCCTCCTCGGCGGGACGCTCGCGGCGGTACTGCTCTTCCCCCTGCACGAGGCGCTGCACGCGGCGGCCTACCTCGCGCTCGGGGCGAGGGACCTCCGCCTGCGTTTCACCCTTCGCCCGCTCGCGGCCTACCTGGTGGCCCATCGCTTCGTCCTCACCCGGCGGGCCCTGCGCCAGGTGGCCCTCGCTCCGACCGTGGTCCTCGCCCCGGGGCTCGTCCTCGTCGCCCTTCTCGCCCCCGCGCTCCGGGCCGGGGCGCTCGTCGCCCTCTTCGTCCACCACCTGGGCGCGGGGGGCGACTTCGCCATGGCGGGCCTGTTCGAGGGGAGGGGCGGGGCCGGCACTTACACCGTCGACGACGCCGAGGCGGGCGAGACCTCGGTGTACGCCTGCCTGGAGGAGAACCGCTGACGCCGAGGGCTTCCTCGACGGGGAGGCGAGCGCGCCCCCCGCCGAGGCGACCTCCTAGCGCTTCAGGGCGAGCAGCGCGGACCGCCACCGCGCCTTCTGGCGCCCGAACGTCCCCCCCCAGGCCGGCATCCCCAGCCGCCAGGTCACGAGGCGCGCCCGCCGCTCGAACTCCTCCGATTCCCAGCGGGGGTTCGCGTGCAGGGCCTCGGAGAGGAGCTTCAGGATGCCGAGGACCAGGTCGGCGTGACCTCGGGCCAGGCATTCGCTGGGAGTCGATCCGAGGTGCGGGTTCTTCGAGGTGAGCCAGGCCTCCGTCGCCTGGCTCGTGCGAAAGAGCTCGCGCGCTTCGCGCCTCACGGCCTCGACGGTCTCGTCCACGACCCCCAAAAGTTAGGCATCCTCGGCCGGCCGTGCCACTCGCGTCGTGGAGGGCCGCGAAAGGGCCGCCTTCGCCCGGGGAACCGGAAAGGGTTCGCCCGCCGGGCGGTCCCCGCGGGCTCCCCCGGGCTACAGGTCGAGCCCGAGGCCGACGCCGCGGTCGGCCAGCGAGGCGCCCCTGGCCGGCGACGAGTCCGAGCGGGCTCGCCGAGGGCATGACGGGGAGGCCCGCTTCGGCCGAAGGGGCCCTGGGGCGAGGCCTCGAGGCCAAGGAGAAAGCGTTCCGCGCCGGCCGGGCCTCCCCGCTCTCCTCGGCCGGCCGCCCGCTCCGATCTCCACCACCTGACCGAGCTCGGGTCCTCCTCCAGGTCCGGGCCCCGGCCATGCTGTGGCCAGGGCGCGCCGAGAGCGCCGGCGAGCGGGTGAGAGGGCACCGACGAGGAACCTCCGCAGATCGGCTAGAGGGCGAGCCTGAGCCCGAGCCCGAAGTCGACCACCGGGGCCCCGACCGCCACGTGGAAGATAGCGGGCTCGCCCGACGGCTGCGGGACGGGGAAGTCCGCGTCGATGCTCAAGCGGAACTCGCCTCCGTCCTCGCCGAAGTGCTGCTGCAGGTAGGCCTCGAGCGTGAGGTAGGTGAGAAGGGCCATGTTCCAGTCGAGGCGCGCGACGGCGCTCTTGTCGGAGAGGTTGCCGAGGACCGTCAACGTGAAGGTGTGCAGGTTCCAGGAGCCCGGCTTCGGGAGCGAGGCGTAGACGCCCGCGTAGTGGCGGCCCAGATAGAAAGGCGTGAAGCTGTTGTTGTACAGCAAGGTCGGGTAGAGCG
>DATJVF010000314.1:0-2999 GCA_035501995.1 Anaeromyxobacteraceae bacterium | reverse complement strand
CCAGCCGGCTCCGGGGCCGGGCCGGCGGGCCGGGCCGGCGCGGCGGGCGCCCCCGCCTCGATGGGCCGCGCGCCGCGCGGGGCCACCGGAGCCTCGGCGAGGCCGAGCTTCTCCCTCAGCGAGGCCGGGGTGTCCACGGTGGCGAACTCGGCCTGCGTCACCTTCCCGGTGGCCTGGTTGCGGGCGGCGATGGAGAGGATCCCCTCGTGGCCTAGGCTGAACTCCACCACCACCTTGACCGCGCCGCGCGGGCCGGGCGGCAGGCCGCGGAGCCTGAGGGTCCCGAGGTACTCGCACTCGGTGACCCGGGCCGCCTCCCCCTGGAACACCGTGAGCTCCATCTCGGTCTGGCCGTCGACGAGCGTCGAGAGCTCGTAGGCCCGCCGCGCCGGCAGGCGGGTGTTGCGGGGCAGGACGTTCGCCATCCGCCCGCCGGGGAGGCCCACCCCGATCCCGATGGCGAGGACGTCGATGAGGACCACCGCGTCGAGGCGAGACTCCGAGTCGGCGAGCAGGGCTGCGCCGAGCGCCACCGCCTCGTCGGGGTGGACGGCCTTGGAGGGCTCGCGCCCGAAGCGCTCCCGGATGCGCTTCCAGACGAGGGGCATGCGGCTCTGGCCGCCCACGAGCAGGATCTCCTGCAGGTCGTCCTTCCCGAGCCCCTTCGCCGCCAGGGCCTCCTCGCAGACCTCCAGCGTGCGCTCCACGAGGCGCGCGGTGAGATGCTCGAGCTCCTCGCGGGTGACGGTGACCCGCAGGTGGGCATCGCGCCCCCGCGCGTCCTTGCAGAGGTGGGGGACCTCGGCGACCGCCGAGGTGCGGGCGGAGAGCGCCACCTTGGTCTCCTCCGCCGCGTCGCGGAGGCGCTGCCACACCACGCGGTCGGCGGGCGGCGGGAAGCCGTGCTCGCGCATGAAGGCGAAGGCCAGGTGGTCGACGAGCTGGCTGTCGAAGTCGACGCCGCCCAGGAAGGTGTCGCCCCCGGTGGAGACCACCTCGTAGACGTCCCCCTGGATCTCGAGCACCGAGGCGTCGAAGGTCCCGCCCCCGAGGTCGTAGACCAGGACCCGCTTGTCGTAGCCCTTGCCGAAGCCAAAGGCCACCGCGGCGGCGGTGGGCTCGTTGACGATGCGCTCGACGTGCAGCCCGGCGAGCAGGCCGGCCTCCCGGACCGCCTGCCGCTGGTGGTCGTTGTAGTAGGCGGGCACGGTCACCACCGCCCGGCTCACCTCCTCGCCGAGGGCCTTCGAGGCGACCTCGCGCAGCTCCGCGAGCACGTAGGCCGCCACCTGCTGCAGCGTGAAGACCCGGCCCGCGAAGAGGACCGCCGCGGTGCCCCTCGGGCCCTCCACGATCTCGTAGTGGAAGCGGTCGCGGCAGGCCTGTACGGTCGGGCTCGCGAAGGGGCGCCCGAGGAGGCGCTTCGAGCCGTAGACGGTGTTCTTGGGGTTCACCACCAGCTGGGCCTTGGCCGGGTGACCGACGAGCAGCCGGCCCTGGGCGTCGAAGGCCACCACCGAGGGCAAGGTCCCGTAGCCCTCCCGCGAGGCGAGCAGGCGCACCCGGCCCTCCTCGGCGATGGCGACACACGAGTTGGTGGTGCCGAGGTCGATGCCCACGATGCGCCGGGGGCGGGCGCGCCCCCCGCCCCCGGCCTTCGGCTCCGGGCCCGGGGCGGGCGCCGGAGGGCCCGCCGGCGGCGGCGGGCGGGGGGGGTCGTCGCTCTCCCCGGCCTCCCCGCGCGCCGCCACCACCCGCTCGACGAGCGCGCGGCTCTCGGGGTCGAGAGCGGTGAAGCGCACCCCCATCCCGGGCTGGCGCGGCGCCTCGCCCGGTGCGGAGGGCGCGGCCGACCAGACCACCACGCCCTCCCCGCGGATGACGTGCTCGCCCGACTTGAGCTGGAGGTCGAAGAGGACGGGCGTGCCGGACGGCCGAGGGTCGCGGGTGCGGACGAACATCCCTCCCCGCGAGATGTTGGTCGCGTAGCGGAGGATGAACTCCTCGATCGATCCGAAGGCGAGCCTGAGCGCCAGCTCCACCGGCACCCGCGGCTCCTGCCGCTTGTCCTTCGACATGCACTCGATTGTACCCCGCCGGGCCCAAGGTGTGCTCGCCGCCAGCCGGGCCGGCCCGCGGGCCATCCTACGGGGCACCCTCTTCGCTCGGGGTCACGGCCCCCGGGCCGCCCCGAGGGCCCCGGGCCCCGCCGCGTTCCTCGAGACGGCGCGAGGGCTCCTCACCCCTCCGGGCCTAGGGTCCCGGCGAGCTTGCGCCGTGGGAGGGCGCCGTTACACGTGGCTGGTAGCCGCTCGCGAGGCTTTCCCGGCTTCACCAGCGGTCCACAAGGGAGGAGTCCATGGCGTACCTGGTCGCCGAGCCCTGCATCAAGTGCAAATACACCGACTGTGTAGAGGTGTGCCCGGTGGACTGCTTCTACGAGGGCCCCAACTTCCTGGTCATCCACCCCGACGAGTGCATCGACTGCGGCGCCTGCGAGCCGGCCTGCCCGACCAAGGCCATCTTTCCCGAGGAGAGCCTGCCCGAGAAGTGGAAGGAGTACGTGGCGCTCAACGCGGAGCTCTCCAAGAAGTGGCCCAACATCACCGAGAAGAAGGATCCCCTCCCCGAGGCCGACGCATTCAAGGACGTCGAGAGCAAGCGTCACCTCCTCGAGGGCGCGTGAGGGGGTGCGCCGAGCCGCGAGGAGGGCCGGCCCTCAGGCGAGGCCCCCCGGCAGGTGGGCGATCGTGAGCCCCCCCACCTGGCGCTCGAGCCCGAGTGCAGTGACGGTGCGGCAGGCGAGGCAAACCCCTTGCGCGCTGTGGTCGGTGAAGCGAGCGGCGATGGGCCCGCCGCAGGCGAGGCAAGCGCCGGGCAGGACCACGTCCCTCGTCGGCAGCTCGTGTTGCGAAGCGATGTTCATGTGGGACAGGTAAGGCGCGGGTTGCGCTTGGCAAGCGCGCCCGCACGTCTCTTGCGCCCGCTGGGGTCCTTTG
>DATJVF010000313.1:0-9078 GCA_035501995.1 Anaeromyxobacteraceae bacterium | reverse complement strand
CCACCCGGTGCGCGGGGGCGCGGCGGGCGAGCGCCAAGGCGAGCCCGAGCGCGGTGAGGATCACGGTGGGGGTGGCGAGCTTCACCGCGAAGAACACCGGGTAGTAGTAGAAGGGGCTCCCATCCCGGGCAAAGGCCAGGTTTCCGTAGAGGCGGCCCATGAAGAGGATGCTCTCGCTCACCCCGCGGTCCCCGCCCACGTGCTCGCCACCGAGGAACCTCGCGTAGTAGCTCCAGCTGCTCGGGAGGAGCACCGCGAAGTTCAGGGCCAAGAAGACGAGGAAGGCGAAGGCCGTGAGGGCGAGCCAGCGCGAGAAGGGCACCCGCCAGGCGCTCACCGGGCGGAGCCACAGGTAGGCGAGCACCGGGATGGGGAAGTAGAAGATGAAGTACTTGCAGGCGAAGGCGAGGGCCAGGAAGAGGGCGGCCAGCCACTCGAAGCGGGCGCGCTCTTCGTCCCTTCGGTCCTCGGCTGCCGCGCGCGCCTCGCACAGGCACCACAGGCAGAGCACGAAGAAGAGGGCGAGGAGGCTGTCCTCCTTGGCGATGCGCTGGTAGCCGATGGCGGTGGTGGAGAAGGCGAGGAGCCCGGCGGCGAGGAGTCCGGCGGCGCGGCCGAAGAGCCGGCGCCCGAGGAGCGCGGTGGCGAAGACGGTGAGGCCGCCGGCGAGGGCGCTCGGCAGCCGGGTCAAAGCCTCGAGGGGAAGCTTGGACCGCAGGGCGAGGGTGGCGAGGGCCACGAGCCCCTTCATGAGCATGGGGTGCTCGAGGTCGTCGCCCCCGAAGTCGCCGTGCAGGTAACGCAGGGCGGCGAGCCACTTGTGCACCTCGTCGTCGGCGAAGCCCTCGGCGGCGAGGCCGCGCAGCCTGAGCCACAGCCCGGCCAGGACCAGCGCCGCGAGGAGCAGCGCGCCGAGGGGCCCGAAGGGAGGGGCCTTGCCGCGCAGGAGGGTCGGGTCGCCGGACGGGCCGACCGCGCTACTCGCCATGCGCGATTCCAAGCCGCCGCCGCTTCTGGCGGGCGGCGGCGTCCTCGCGCTCGGCCCGCTCCACGTACCAGCGGCACAGCCGCTCGACGCCCTCGCGCACCGAGACCCGCGGCTCGTAGCCGAGGAGCCGGCGGGCCTTGGAGATGTCGGCCTCGGTGGCCACCGCGTCGGACTCGAGGCGCGGCGAGGAGACGAGGTTGGCCTTGCGGCCGACGGTCTTCTCGATGGTCTCGATGAACTCGCGCAGGCTGATGGGCTGGCCCCGGCCGAGGTTCATGATCTCGTAGCCGAGCGGCTTGTCGAGCGCGGCCACGATCCCGCCCGCCACGTCCTCGACATAGGTCCAGTCGCGCACCATGTGGCCGTTCCCGAAGAGGGGGATCTCGCGCCCGCTGAAGATGCTCTCCAGCACCTTGTAGGCCATCATGTCGGGGCGGTTGCGCGGGCCGTAGGCGGTGAACAGGCGCACCACGCTGCAGGAGATCCCGTGGGCGTGGTGGTAGGCGTGGGCGAGGAGCTCGGCGGAGCGCTTGCTCGCCGCATAGGGAGCGAGCGGTCGGTCCGCCGCGTCGGTCTCGGCGAAGGGGGGCTTGGCGTTGCCGTAGGCCGAGGAGGTGGAGACGAAGACCAGGTTCGGTACCTTGGCCTGCCGTACCGCCTCGAGGACGTTGAGCGTCCCCACCGTGTTCACCTCGACGTACTCATGCGGGCGCTCGACCGACGCGCGTACCCCGCCGAGCCCCGCCAGGTGAGCCACCCCGGTGAAGCCTTGGCGGAAGAGTCGGTCGAGCAGGTCCCGGTCCCGGATGTCGCCCTCGACCAGGGAGAAGCGCGATCCGCCCGGGCCGGCCCGGACCTCCTCGACGTGCTCCCATTTGCGCGAGGGGGCGTAGTAGGGGTCGAAGTTGTCGAGCCCGACCACCTCGTCGCCCCGCGCGAGCAAGAGGGTGGCCACGTGGCTTCCGACGAAGCCAGCAGCTCCCGTCACCAAGATGCGTGCTGTCAACGCGCGACTCCCCTCTTCTCCCCAGGCGATCCGAATCCCGAAGCGCTCGAGGCGACGAGCCCACGGCGCGGGGAATCTCTCACAATTCTGGCTCGAAGCATATGTTGTTAGATTCTCGTTGCGCAGAAAAACGCGGAACGGCGGTGAGGTTCACCGCAGCCGCAGGTGGGCACAGGTGCGCATCGCTTCGACGACCGGCGAGACCGCTCGCGGGCTCTTCGCCGTAATCATAATGGTTTCGGCTTCTTGGGCCTTGGCTGAAGAGGGCGCCCCGCCTGAGGAACCGCGCGTCCTCGCCCTCCTCGACGTACATCGCTTCCAGTCCGTCGAGGGGCCGAAATCGGGTCCGGCCGTCTACTACACGGTCGTCGAGGGCGGATCGGAGGGGGCCCTCCTTAGGGGGGATTATCGGCCGGGTATGGAGTCGGTGGAGATGGGGGTCGAGGTTCCGGAAGCGCTGCGTCAGAAGGTGCGGTTCCTGCGCTGGCGCTGGCGTGCCCACGCCTTCCCGGAGGGCGGAGACGAGTGCGTGCCGGGCAAGGGCGACTCGGCGGCCTCGGTGAGCGTGGGCTTCAAGCGCGGGCTCAAGTGGTACGTGCTGAAGTACGCCTGGAGCGGGGTGAGCCCGCTCGGAGCGGTCTGCGACCGCAAGCGCACGCTCTTCCTCGCCCGCGACACCATCATCCTCGAGAGCGGCGGCGAGACCGGGGAGTGGCTCACCGAGACCATCGACCTCAAGAAGGCCTTCCGGGATCACTTCGAGAAGGGCGACCCGAGCGCCGAGGTGCCGAACCTCATGGGCCTCGCGGTCATGAGCGACGGCGACCAGACGCACAGCCCGAGCGGCGCCGACTTCGCCGGCTTCGAGCTGCTCGAGTGACGGGTCCTTCGGCGCGCCGGCGCTAGCGCGCGCGCAGCTTCTCCGGCCAGGTCCAGTCGCGGATCTCCGGGAGGTCGTCGCCCACCCGAGAGATGTACTCGCGGTGCGCGATGAGCTTGTCCCGCGCCACCTGCCTCGCGTAGGCGGCGAGCGAGCCGAGCCGGGGGACCCGATCGATGACGTCGGCCATGAGGTGGTAGCGGTCGAGGTCGTTCAGCACCGCCATGTCGAAGGGGGTGGTGGTGGTGCCCTCCTCCTTGTAGCCGCGCACGTGCAGGTTGTGGTGGTTGTGCCGCCGGTAGGTGAGCCGGTGGATGAGCCAGGGGTAGCCGTGGTAGGCGAAGACGATGGGCTTGTCGACGGTGAAGAGGCTGTCGAACTCGCGGTCCGACAGGCCGTGCGGGTGCTCCTCGGGCGGCTGCAGCCGCATGAGGTCGACCACGTTCACCACCCGGATCTTGAGGTCGGGGACCTCGCGCCGGAGGAGGTCCACCGCCGCCAGGGTCTCGAGGGTCGGCACGTCGCCGGCGCAGGCCATCACCACGTCGGGCTCCTCGCCGCGGTCGGTGCTCGCCCAGGGCCAGATGCCGATCCCGGCCGTGCAGTGCTCGAGGGCGCTCTGCATGTCGAGCCACTGCGGCTCGGGGTGCTTGCCGGCCACGATCACGTTGACGTAGTTGCGGCTGCGCAGGCAGTGGTCGGCGACCGAGAGCAGGGTGTTGGCGTCCGGGGGCAGGTAGACGCGGATGACGCTCGCCTTCTTGTTCACCACGAGGTCGATGAACCCCGGGTCCTGGTGGGTGTTGCCGTTGTGGTCCTGGCGCCAGACGTGGGAGCTCAGGAGGTAGTTCAAGGACGAGACCGGCACCCGCCAGTTGATCTTGTTGGCGGCGTGCAGCCACTTCGCGTGCTGGTTGAACATCGAGTCGATGATGTGGGTGAAGGCCTCGTAGGTGGTGAAGAGGCCGTGCCGCCCGGAGAGGACGTAGCCCTCAAGCCAGCCCAGGCAGGTGTGCTCGCTCAGGACCTCCATCACCCGCCCCTCCGGCGAGAGCTCGCCACCCACCGCGTCCTCGGGCAAGGTCTCCCCGACCCAGGTGCGCCCGGTCACCTCGAAGAGCGCGGAGAGGCGATTGCTCGCCGCCTCGTCGGGGGCGGTGACCCGGAAGCGGTCCGGGTTCCTCTTCATCACGTCGCGCAGGAAGGCCCCGAGCACCCTCGTCGCCTCGGCCTTCACCGCCCCGGGCCGAGGCACCTTCACCGCGTAGTCCCGGAAGTCCGGCATCTGCAGGTCGCGGCGCAACAGGCCGCCGTTGGCGTGCGGGTTCGCCCCCATCCGCCGGGTCCCCGCGGGCGCGAGGGCGCGCAGCTCCGGCACGAGCCGCCCGCTCTCGTCGAAGAGCTCGCGCGGGCGGTAGCTTTTGAGCCAGCTCTCGAGCAGACGCAGGTGGTCCGGGTTCTTGCGCACCTCGTCGATCGGCACCTGGTGGGCGCGCCAGGTGCCCTCGACCTTGAGCCTGTCCACGGTGCGGGGCCCGGTCCAGCCCTTGGGGGTCTTGAGGACGATCATCGGCCAGCGCGGCCGCGCCTTGGCGCCGCGCCCGCGCGCCTCGGCCTGGATGGCGCGGATCTCGTGGAGCACCTCCTCGAGAGTGCCGGCCATGAGCTGGTGCATGGCGAGGGGCTCCTCGCCCTCCACGAAGTGGGGCCGGTACCCGTAGCCCAGGAGGAGGTGCTCGAGCTCCTCGCGCGGGATGCGCGCGAGCACGGTGGGGTTCGCGATCTTGTAGCCGTTCAGGTGGAGGATGGGCAGCACCGCGCCATCGCGAGCCGGGTTCAAGAACTTGTTGGAATGCCAGGCGGTGGCGAGCGGGCCGGTCTCCGCCTCGCCGTCGCCCACCACGCAGGCCACGAGGAGCCCCGGGTTGTCGAAGGCGGCGCCGTAGGCGTGCGCGATCGAGTAGCCGAGCTCGCCGCCCTCGTGGATCGAGCCGGGCGTCTCTGGCGCGGCGTGGCTCGGGATGCCCCCCGGGAAGGAGAACTGCTTGAAGAGCCGGCGCATCCCCTCCTCGTCCTGCGCGACGTCGGGGTAGTACTCGCTATAGGTGCCCTCGAGGTAGGTCGAGGCCACCATCCCCGGCCCCCCGTGGCCGGGGCCGGCCACGTAGACGATGTCGAGGTCGTGCTCCTTGATGAGGCGGTTCAGGTGGGCGTAGATGAAGGTGAGGCCCGGCGTCGTCCCCCAGTGCCCGAGCAGCCGAGGCTTCACGTGCTCGCGGGCGAGCGGCTTCTTGAGGAGCGGGTTGTCGAGCAGGTAGATCTGGCCCACCGCGAGGTAGTTGGCCGCTCGCCACCAGGCGTCGAGGAGGCGCACCTCCTCCGCCGACAGCGGCCCGGGCGGGAGCGAGGGTCGGCCGCGCGACCCCGAGCGGGTCTTCGACCTGCGCGCGGCGGGGCGCTTCTTCGACGGCGTGCGTTCCATGACCTTCCTCCTTCGAGCGGCCTCACCGGGCGCCGACGGAACGTTACCCTCCGCGCTGGCCGCCCGGGGGTGCCTGGTCGGAGCCCCTCTTGCGAGTGGCGGCGGCCCACCCGGCCCAGAGCCCCCGCCTTGCATCACTCAAGGTGAATGATGTCGGCCTGGCCGGGCGGCGCCAGCGCCGGGAGGCGTCCCTCGGGCCGGGGCCGCGGGGAAAGCGCTCGCGCCCTCAGGACCGCGCGCTTCCCTCGCCCGGGGGCCCGTGCTATGCACCGCCGGATGCCGAGCGCGCCCGGGCTCTCGCCCTCGCCCCGCGCCGGGCCCGGGGCGTCCTACCCGAGGTCCGAGCCCGACCCGTCCTGGAGGGTCGAGGTCCTCTGCGTCGCCGCCGCCTGCGCGTTCTTCCTCCTGCTGGTGGTCCCGGAGGCCCTCCGGCAGACCTACCCCTACTTCGACGACGTCACCTACCTTAGGCTCGGGAACGACGTGCACTCGCTCGGCGGGCCGCTCGGCCTCCTGCGCGCCCTCTTCGCCGGCACCTTCGCGGAGTCGAACCGCCACCCCCTCTACCTGGCCGTGCTCGGCCTCGTCGCTCACCCGCGGCCCGCCTATCACCGCGAGGCCCAGCTGCTCACCGCCGCCCTCGGGGTCTTGGCCCTCCTCGCCTGCTACCGCACGGCACGCCGGCACCTCGGGCTGGCCGCGGCCACGCTGCTCGCGCTCTTGCTCGCGGTGAGCAGGACCCTCGTCGCCTGCTCGGCGCGCGAAGGCTGCGAGCCGCTCCTCGTCATCTTCTGGGCCCTGGCGGTGGGCGCGGTCCTCGACGGGGTTGGCCTCGGCGGAGGCGCCTCGCGGAGGCGCCTCGCCTGGCTGCGAGGCGGCGTCTACTCCGGCCTCGCCTACCTGACCAAGGGGACGGGCCTGTTCTTGCCCGCTTCGCTCGCCCTCACCTTCCTCGTCGAGGAGGGGTGGCGGGCGGTTCTCGACCGGCGCGCCTACGCCTACGCGGCCGGGTTCCTCGCCGCCTCCTCGCCGCTCCTCGTCCGCAACCAGCGGATGTTCGGGTTCCCCTTCTACAACTTCAACCTCGGCACCCTCTGGCACGACCAGCTCTCGGACTTCGCGGAGACCTTCGCCCCGCAGGCGAAGCTGCTCGTGCCCCACGGCTTTCTCGACTACCTCCGCCACCTCACCCCGGGCGCCCTGGTCGAGCGGGTCGCGGTGGGGGTCGGCGAGACGGTCTACCTCCTCGCCGACGCCATGGCGCCGACCGGGGGCAGCCCACACCGGCCGCTCTTTCTGGCGGTGTACGTGATCGGAGACCTCTTGGGCGCGCTGGCGGTGGTGCTGGCGCTGCGCCAGCTCTTCGCGGGGGCGCGCGGCTTCGGCCGCTCGTTTCTCCTCGTGCACGCGGGCTTCACCGCCCTGTTCCTCTTCGTGTTCAGCGTGAACGGCACCGGGAACACCCGCTACTTCCTGCCGCTGGCGGCCACCGTGCTCATGCCGGCCTTGGCGGCCCGGGTGGTGGAGGACGTGCGGGCGGCCGGGTCCTTCACGGCCTCGGGCCTCGGGCGGGCGGTGGGCGGGGTGGCGATGGCCGCGGTGGCGGCCGGACTCATCTTCCACGGCCCCAGGCTCGAGAAGCCCGGCATGGCCGAGGTCCGCGACTGGCTCGTGGCGAGGCTCGCCCCCGGCGACACCTACGCGGTCGACGCGCGCAGCCACCTCCAGCTCGAGTGGCTCGCGCCGGAGGCCCATCAGCTCATCGTCTCGGCGAGCTGGCGCGACCTTCCGGTCGACCCGGCCGTCCTCGAGGACTACCTGCGGGCGAACCGGGTGCGCTACGTGGTCCTCGACGCGAGCTCGGTGGCCCACCTCGCCCGCCCCGGCGACCCGGCCGGCCGGCGCTACCTGTTCTACCAAGAGATGCCGCTCGAGGCGGACGGATCCTTGCCCCGGGAGGGCGTCCCGAAGGGCTTCCGGATCGCCTACGAGGACCCGGGCTCGCCGCGACGCTGGATGGTGCTCGAGGCGACCGCCGGGCGCTAGGTCGCCAGCCGACCGCCCGGGGCCCGGCGCCCTTCAGGGGAACCGGCAGGGCGGCCCGCCCGGCTTCGGCACCGCCCCGGTCACCTGGTCGAGCCGCGCGCGGGCGAGCAAGAGCTCGAAGGTGGCCTGCGAGAGCTCCACCTGGCTCTCGACGTAGGCGCCGTAGGCGTCGATGAGGTCCTTGGCCTCGCCCACCCCGGCCTCGAAGTCCAGGCCCGCCGAGCGCTCCCAGGACTTGCTCGACTTGAGTGCGCTCGTGGCGGCCCGGAAGCGCTCGGCCGCGTCGGCGAGGTCGGCCACCGCCGACTCGACCTGGACCGCCACCAGGCGGGCGAGGCCCTGCCGCTGTCGCTCGAGGATGGCCTCTTCGGACCGCGCCTTGTCGGCCTGGGCGAGGAGCACGGGGAAGCCGAGGTCCTGCCGGACGAGCAGCCCGACGCCGAAGGCCAGGGTGTTGAAGTAGTCGCCGACCCAGGGGTTGGTCTGGATGTCGCGGTTCGGCGCGTAGGAGAAGGCGAAGGTCCCCCCGAGCAGGACCTGCGGCAGCATGGCCGCCTGGGCCGCCTTCACCTCCGCCTGCCGGGCCAGGATGGCCTGGTCGAGCGCGGCGAGGTCGGGCCGCCGCCGCTCGGCGAGCCGCTCGGCCTCCTCGAGGGCCAGGACCTCGGTGGGGGGCGTCCCCGGCAACGGCGTGGGTGCGACGCGGAGGTCCTCTGGGGAGGCCGCCACCAGCGCCGCCAGGCCGTCGTGGGCGAGGGTGAGCCCCTTTTCGGCCTCGGACTCGCGCCGCTTGAGCTGCGCCTTGTAGATGTCGAGCCGGTACTGGTCCGACGGCTTCACCTCGGCCGAACCCTCGGAGAGCAGGTCCTTGATCCGCTTCTCGGCGTCGGGGAGCTTCTTCTCCACCTCGGCGGCGATATCGAGCAGCTTGCGCGCCAAGGCCTCACCCCAGAAGAGCTGCACCACCCGCAGCTCCACCTGCGAGGCCGTGTCCTCCAGCAAGAGGTGGCGGGCCTCGAGCCCGGCCCGGGCGGCCGCCACGGCCGCGTCGAGGCGCCCCCAGGTCAGGAGGGGCTCGGCGGCGGAGACGTCGATGCGGCCGAAGATCGACAGCCCTCCGAAGGGGTTGCGGCTCGAGCCGGCGATGGGGTCGGTGACCGTGCCGTGCGCCTCCGGCGAGGGGCCGAAGGTGAGCAGGGCCGAGGCCTGCGGGATGAAGCGGGCGGCCCGCGCCAGCGAGAGGTCGGCCTCGGCGGCCGCCACCTCGGCCCGGCGCACCGCCACCTCGTCGCCGTTGGCCGCCGCCAGCGCCAGCGCCGTCTCGAGGTCCACCGGACCGCAGGTCTGCCCGACGGAAAGCATCCACAAGAAGCTCAAGGTTGGGAGCACGCACACTCCTCGGAGCACGTCGCGGTTCAGAGTCTCCGACGGGCCTTCCGGGCCCCCGCCGCGGGCCCGGCCGGTCGAGTTGATGCCTCCCCACCCGCCGGCTCGTCAAGTTCTTCGACGCTGGCGTGGGCCACTTTCTTCCCCGGCCGGACCCCGCCCCCGCCGGCCGGCGGCCTGCTAGAGTCCCCTGCCGCGGGCGAGGCCTGTGCCGGGCCCGCGGGAGACCACGGAGAGCGCCTTCTATGGAACCGATGCGCGTGCTCGTCACCGGCGGCACGTTCGACAAG
>DATJVF010000312.1:0-9022 GCA_035501995.1 Anaeromyxobacteraceae bacterium | reverse complement strand
GCCGAGGAGCGGGCCCGGCGCGAGCGCCTGGTGGCGCGCCCCTTCGCCGGGGCGCCCACCGCCTCCGCGGGGGTCCCGATGGCGGCGGCCGAGGGTGCTCCGGGGGCGGCGCCGGGCGCCGCCGGGCGGGCGGGCGGGGTGGCGCTGCCGCGCCTCGAGCGGGGGTTGAAGCTCGACCAGTTCCTCGCCGCCTACGGCGCCTGCTTCGAGGACCGGGGCGAGGTCGAGCTCACCGGCTCGGCGGGTGAGGCGCCGCGCCAGGGCCGCATGTGGCGGATGAAGGACGACGAGGCCTGCCGCTCGGTCGAGCCGCGCCTCGCCGACAAGGTGGTGGTCTTCGCGGGGGACGAGTTCGCCGGGTTGAACCCGGCGAGCGCGCTCAAGACCGTCGAGCAGCACAAGACGGTGGAGCTCGGTCGGCTCCCCGACGGCGGCCTCGGCATCCGCACCGACGCCGGGGTGGAGCCCCTGCCGCCCGGGATGACCCTCAGGGTCGACGGCGCGGGGACCGCCGGGGCGGAGGCGCCCGCCGGCCCCGCCGGCGCCGGCGCGCCGGACGGGGGCGCGCGGTGATGGCCCCTACCGCGGAGGAGAGGGCGCGGGGGGGCCTCTCGCCCCCGTGAGCGACCGGGCTTTCCTCGCCGCGCTGAGCCTCTTGCCCAAGAACGCGCTCTCGCGGGCCCTGGGGGCGCTCTCGCGGGCCCGCGCGCCCCGGCCGCTGCGGCTCGCCCTCATGCGCGCCTTCGCGGCCCGCTACCGCCTCGACCTCTCGGAGTGTGGCCCGCTCGAGGGGTTCGAGACCTTCGGGGAGTTCTTCGCCCGCCCGCTCAAGGAAGGGCTCCGCCCGATCGAGCCCGGGGACGAGGTGGTGGTGTCGCCGGTCGACGGGGTGGTGTCCCAGGCCGGGCGCGCGCGAAGCGGCCGGCTCCCGCAGGCGAAGGGGCTCACCTACACCGCCGAGGCGCTCCTCGCCGACCGGGCGCTCGCAGCGCGCTTCGCCGACGGGAGCTTCGCGACGCTCTACCTCTCGCCCCGCGACTACCACCGCATCCACTTCCCGCTCGGGGGGGAGGTGCTCGGTTACCGCTACCTCCCGGGCCGGCTGTGGCCGGTGAACCCGGCCTCGGTGCGGGGGGTCGAGGGGCTCTTCACGGTGAACGAGCGGCTGGTCACCGTCCTTCGGACCCCGCTCGGCGCCTGCGCGGTGGTGGCGGTGGGGGCCACGGTCGTCGGCCGCATTCGCGCCACCTACGACCCCGGGATCCCGGTCTCGAACCAGCGGGGCGCGCGGGCGCTCGCGCGCGACTACGAGGCGCCCATCCCGGTCGAGAAGGGCGGCGAGCTCGGAGCCTTCGAGCTCGGCTCGACGGTCATCGTCCTCCTCGAGCCGGGGAGGGCCGAGCTGCGGGAGGAGCTCAGGGAGGGTGCGCGGGTGCGGGTCGGTGAGGCGATCGGCGGGCCCTCCCTGGCGCGGCCGGGCGCCAGGGGGTGAGAGCGTTTGACCGGACCCTCGTCCTTCGTCTACATAGCCCCGACCTATGCCTAGGAAGATCGCGGGCGTGAAGGGCATGAACGACGTCTTGCCGGCGGCGGTCTGGCGCTGGCAGGAGATGGAGCGGGTGGCGCGGGAGGTGTTCGCGCTCTACGGCTACGGGGAGGTGCGCACCCCGGTGGTCGAGCCGGCGGCTCTCTTCGTCCGCGGGGTGGGGGAAGCCACCGACATCGTCAACAAGGAGATGTACGTCTTCGAGGACAAGGGCGAGGAGACGCTGGCCCTGCGGCCGGAGGGCACCGCCGGGGTGGTCCGGGCCTACATCGAGCACGGCTGCCACGTGGAGGGCCTGCAGAAGTGGTTCTACCTCGGGCCCATGTTCCGGCGCGAGCGCCCGCAGAAGGGGCGCTACCGCCAGTTCCACCAGATCGGCTGCGAGTGCCTGGGCGTCCTCGAGCCCGGCATCGACGTCGAGCAGATCGCGATGGTGGACGACTTCCTCTCGCGCCTGGGGGTGAAGGCCGAACTCAGGCTCAACTCGGTCGGGGACGCCGAGTGTCGCCCAACCTACCTCCAGGACCTCAAGGCCTACCTGAACGCCCACCGGGCCGGGCTGTGTTCGGACTGCGTGGAGCGCATCGAGCGCAATCCCCTGCGCGTGCTCGACTGCAAGGTGGAGGGTTGCCAGCCGGTGCTGGCGAACGCGCCCTCGCTCCTCGACCGGCTGTGCCAGGGCTGCCGCACCCACTTCGCGGCGGTGCGGGAGGGCCTCGAGGCCCTGGGGATCGCCCACCGCGTCGACCCTAGGCTCGTGCGTGGGCTCGACTACTACGTGCGGACCGCCTACGAGTTCTCGAGCAGCGCCATCGGGGCCCAGTCGGCGGTGGGGGGCGGCGGGCGGTACGACGGCCTCGCCGAGACGCTGGGTGGCCAGCCGACCCCCGGCATCGGCTTCGCGCTCGGGCAGGAGCGGCTGCTCCTCGTCCTCGAGGCCGAGGGCCGCCCGCTCGCCCAGGCCCGCCCGTCCCTGTTCCTCCTCTCGGCCGACGAGGCGGGGGCGCGGCTCGCCCAACGGCTGGCGGCCTCCTTGCGCAAGGCCGGCATCGCCTGCGACCTCGACCCGCGCGGCGGCAAGCTCTCCCGCCAGTTCAAGCAGGCCGAGCGGGTGCGGGCCCGCTTCGCGGTGGTCCTCGGCGGCAACGAGGCGGCGAGCGGCCAGGCGAAGCTGCGCGACCTCGACCGGCGCACCGAGGAGGCGGTCGCGCTCTCGGAGCTCGCCCGGCGCCTCGCGCCGTAGGGCGGGGGCGGACCGCTGCCCCGCCGCGGGCCCGCAGATGAAGATCGTCGTCCTCACTGGCCCGACCGCCTCCGGCAAGAGCGCGCTCGCGCTCGAGCTGGCGCGGCGCCTCGGGGGCGAGATCGTGAACGCCGACTCGCAGCAGGTCTACCGGGGCCTCGACGTCGGTACGGCCAAGCCCAGCGCCGCCGAGCGCGCCCTCGTGCCCCACCACCTCTTCGAGGTGGCCGAGCCCGGCGACGGGATGGACGCGGCTCGCTTCCAGGCCCTGGCGGACGAGGCGCTCGGCGGCATCGCGCTGCGGGGCGCGCTCCCCCTCGTCGTCGGCGGCACCGGGCTCTACCTGCGGGCGCTCCTGCGCGGCGTCGCGACGGCCCCGGGGCGCGACCCGGAGCTGCGGGCGGCCCTGGCCGACGAGGCGGCCCGCGCAGGGCGAGCGGCGCTCCACGCCCGCCTGTCGCTCATCGACCCCGAGGCGGCGGCACGCATCCACCCGAACGACCTCGTGCGGGTGGTGCGGGCCCTCGAGATCGCGAGGGGCGGCCTCACCCAGACGGAGACCTTCGCCCGCCACCGCTTCGCCGAGGAGCGCTACCAGGCCCGGACGTGGGTGCTCGACCCGCCGCGGGACGAGCTGCACGCGCGCATCGCCGAGCGCGTCCCCCGCCTGTTCGAGGGCCTGCTCGACGAGACGCGGGCGCTCCTCGAGCGGCGCGGGGGCGCGCTCCCTGCGCGCATGCCCATCGGCTACCCGCAGGCGGCCCTGGTGCTCGCGGGGCGCCTCGACCGGGACGAGGCGCTCCGCCAGATCGAGGTGGCGCACCGCCGGTACGCGCGCCGGCAGCTCGTCTGGCTGAGGCGCGAGAGGGGCGCCACCTTCCTCAGGACCCCCGTCGACGCGGGCGCACTCGCCGCCGAGGTCGCGGCCTTCAGGAGGGGTTGACGCAACGTTGACGCGGCGCGCCAGGTCCGTGCGCCGCCGCGCCGGAGCGTCCATGCTATAAGCGCGAGCCATGTCCCGTCCGGCGTACGTCATCGACTTCGAGCGGCCCCTCATCGCCCTCGAGTCGAAGATCGCCGAGCTGAAGCAGCTCTCGGGGAGCGCGGCGGTCGACTTCAGCGACGAGATCGTGAAGCTCGAGCGCAAGGCCAAGAGGCTGCAAGCCGAGATCTTCAGCGACCTCACCCCCTGGCAGATCGTGCAGCTGGCTCGCCACCCGAACCGGCCGTACTTCCTCGACTACCTCCAGGCACTCTTCACCGACTTCTTCGAGATCGAGGGCGACCGGCACTTCTCGGCCGACCACGCCATCGTGGGCGGGTTCGGACGCTTCGAGGGCTTGCCGGTGGCGATCGTGGGACAGCAGAAGGGGCGCAACACCAAGGAGAACATGTTCCGGAACTTCGGCATGGTGCGGCCGGAGGGGTACCGCAAGGCGCGGCGCCTGTTCGACCTCGCCGAGCGCTTCCGGCTGCCGCTCATCACCTTCATCGACACGCCGGGGGCCTACCCCGGCATCGGGGCCGAGGAGCGCGGTCAAGCCCAGGCCATCGCGGTGAACCTCGAGGTGATGAGTTCCCTGCAAGTGCCCTCGATCTCGGTGGTCATCGGCGAGGGCGCCTCGGGAGGCGCCATCGGCATCGGCGTCACGAACCGCATCCTCATGCTGCAGTACGCCTGGTACAACGTGATCTCGCCGGAGAGCTGCTCCTCCATCCTCTACCGCGACGTCACGAAGGCCCAGAGGAGCGCGGAGGCCCTGAAGCTCACCGCCAAGGACCTGAAGGCGTTCGGGATCGTCGACGAGATCGTCCTCGAGGCGGCCGGCGGGGCACACCGCGATCCGGCCGAGACGGCCCTGGCGGTGAAGGAGGCGCTCGTGCGCCACCTCGCCGAGCTGAGGGCGATGGCCCCCGAGCAGCTGGTGCGCCACCGCTACCAGAAGTTCCGCAGCATAGGGGTGTTCGGCTCCGAGCCCTGAGGGCGTTTCGGAAAGCTCTGGCTCGACCGCGGCCGTGGGTCTGCGGTAAGACCCGTCCCATGCCCAAGGTCCCCCCCTACGTCGCCTCCCTCGTCCCCTACGTCCCCGGCAAGCCCATCGAGGAGGTGGAGCGCGAGTACGGCGTCTCGAACGTGGCCAAGCTGGCCTCGAACGAGAACGCGCTCGGCCCCTCCCCCAAGGCGCTCGCGGCCGCCCGCGCGGCCTGCGAGAAGGTGCACCTCTACCCGGACGGGAGCGCGTTCTACCTGCGCCAGGCGCTCTCGCAGAAGCTCGGGGTGCCGCCCGCCGAGATCGCGGTCGGCAACGGCTCGAACGAGCTGCTCGAGCTCATCGTCCGCACCTTCGTGGCCGAGGGCGAGGAGGTCCTCACGAGCGCTCACACCTTCGTCGTCTACCGCCTGGCCGCAACGGCTCACGGCCGCCGCTGCGTCGAGGCCCCCATGCAGGACCACCGCTACGACCTGCGGGCGCTGCGGGAGAGGCTCACCCCGAGGACGAGGGTGGTCTTCCTCGCCAACCCCGACAACCCCAACGGCACCTACTTCACCGAGCGAGAGTTCCTCGCCTTCATGGAGGGCGTCTCCCCGGAGACCCTGGTGGTCCTCGACGAGGCCTACGTCGAGTTCGTGGCGGCGCGGGACTTCCCCGACGCGCTCGCCCTGCGGTCGAGATTCCCTCAGCTCGTCGTCAGCCGGACCTTCTCCAAGATCCACGGCCTCGCCGGCCTGAGGCTCGGCTACCTCGTCGCGACGCCTGAGGTGGTGGGCTACCTCGACCGCGTGCGGGCCCCCTTCAACACGAGCCTCGTGGCGCAGGCGGCCGGGGTGGCGGCCCTCTCCGACGCGGAGCACCTGGCGCGGAGCCGAGCCCTGGTGGAGAGCGAGCGGCCCTTCCTCGCCGGGGGTCTCGGCCGTCTCGGCGCGGTGGTCTGGCCGTCGCAGACGAACTTCCTCCTCGCCGACTTCCCCGGCCACCCCGGCGCACAGCTCTTCGAGGCGCTCCTGCGCCGCGGGGTGGTGGTGCGGCCCATGGGCGGGTACGGCTTCCCCACCGCCCAGCGCATCACCTTCGGCCTGCGGGCCGAGAACGAGAAGCTGCTCGCCGCGCTGGGGGAGGTCCTGCGCGCATGACGGAGGAGGCCTCCGACCGTCCCTTCATCGTCGCCCTCGACGGGCCGGCCGGGGCGGGCAAGAGCACCGCCGCCCGCCTGCTCGCGGGGCGCCTCGGCTTCGCCCTGGTGGACACCGGCGCCATCTACCGGGCGGTGGCCCTGGCGGCCGCACGCGCCGCGGTCGCCTTCGACGACGACCGCGCGCTCTCGGGCCTGCTCCCCACCCTGCGCATCCGCTTCGAGGCCTCCGAGAGCGGGCCGCGCGTGCTCCTCGGCGACGAGGACGTCTCCCTCGCCATCCGCACCCCGGCCATCTCGCTCGGGGCGAGCGCGGTCTCGGCCCGCCCGGTGGTGCGCGCCGCCTTGCTCGGCCTGCAGCGGGCCCTCGCCACCGCCCGCGGCGTGCGGGGTGCGGTCCTCGAGGGCCGCGACATCGGGACGGTGGTCTTCCCGGACGCCGACCTCAAGGTCTTCATCACCGCCTCGCCGGAGGTGCGCGCGCGGCGCCGCTTCGCCGAGCTGTCGCAGAAGGGGGCCAAGGTGGCCCTCGGGGAGGTGCGGGCGGACCAGGAGAGGCGGGACCGCGACGACGCGGAGCGGCCGCTCGCTCCCCTGCGCCCGGCCGCCGACGCCCTCCTCCTCGACACGAGCGCGCTCGCGGTCGAGGAGGTGGTGGAGAGGCTCGCCGGCCTCGCCCGGGAGCGGTTGGAAGCGCGGGGGCGCTCCCGCTAGGATCGGCGTCCGATGGAAGTGCGCGAGACGGCCTTCGGGGCGAGGGAGTGCGGCAGCTGCCGGTGGTGGCGCCCCATCCTGGAGGACGCGCGGGGGCCCATCGGTCCGTGTCGACTGTCGGTGCGCACCGGCGACTTTCCCGGCACCGCCCCGCGCTGCGAGCGCTACATCGGCAAGGACGAGGCGGTCCCGAGCGGGTCGGCACGCGCCGAGCCGGTGGACCGGCGGCCGAGGGCCTCGGGCCCGCTCGTCCGCCACCCGGCCGGGGGAGGGCCGCCGTTCTCCCCGGAGCCGGACTTACCCCAGGAGATCCTCTCCATGACGCGAGAAGAGTTCGCCTCGGCCATCCGCGAGGTCTTGGCGGAGGAGACGGCGCACGTGCCGCTCGCTCCCAAGTGGGAGGGCGGCACGGTGGTGCTCCGGCCGCGCGACCCCGAGCTGCAGCCGAAGGAGATCCCGCTCGACCAGCTCTTCCACAAGGTGGTCATGGTCCGCGACCGCCTGCGCGTGCTCGAGCAGAAGATCAACGCCAGCGAGAAGCTCACCGACGCCGAGAAGGTGGAGTTCCAGTCGTACGTGACCCGCTGCTACGGCAGCCTCACCACCTTCAACGTGCTCTTCCGCGAGGAGCGCGACCGGTTCGTGGGAGAGAAGGGCACCGGTCAGGGGAACTGAGGCTTGGTTGCGCGCCGGCCGGCCCGGCGCCATGCATCTCGCTCGAGGAGGCGAGCCCGGTGGGCACGCCCCGAAAGGACGGCCGCGGATGGACGTGAAGATCGCGCGCACGGCGGGGTTCTGCTGGGGGGTGCGCCGAACCGTCGACAAGGTCATGGAGGTCGCCGACGCCGAGGGCGCCCGGGTGGTCACGCTCGGGCCGGTCATCCACAACCCGCAGGCGGTCGAGCGCATGCGCGAGAAGGGCGTCGGCACGGTGGGGGCCGTGAGCGAGGTCGCGGAGGGCACCACGGTGGTGGTGCGGACCCACGGCGCGGTCAAGAGCGAGCTCGAGGCCGCCCGCGCGCGGGGGCTCGAGCTCGTCGACGGGACCTGCCCCTACGTCAAGTACCCACAGGCCATGGCCCAGCGGCTGTCGCGCCAGGGGTACCACATCGTGATCGTCGGCGACGCCGGGCACGCGGAGGTGAAGGGGGTGGTCTCCTTCGCCGAGGGTCCCTGCACGGTGGTGAAGCCGGGCGCGCCGGTCCCCGCCATCGAAGCGAAGCGGGTGGCGGTCATCGCCCAGACCACCTGCATCGGCTCCGAGTTCGAGCGGGTGGTGGGCCGCCTGGCGCTCCGCCACAAGGAGGTCCGGGCCGTCAACACCATCTGCTACGACACCGACGAGCGCCAGGAGGATGCGCGGCAGCTCGCCCGCGACGTCGACGCGGTGGTGGTGGTGGGGGGCAAGATGAGCGCCAACACCCGCCACCTGGCCGAGATCTGCCGGGACATCCAGCCGCGCACCTGGCACGTGGAGACCGAGGGGGAGCTCGAGCCGGAGTGGTTCCGCGGTTGCCGGGTGGTCGGCATCAGCGCTGGCGCCTCTACCCCCGACTGGGTCGTCGAGGGGGTAGCGGAGCGCCTGCGCGGTTTTTCGAGCGGGACAGCTTGACGCTCGAAATTCGGGCGTGTAGCTTCCCCGCTCCGTATTTCACCTGACCGGGGTAGGTCCCGGTCCGGCGCCTCCGCCTCGCTCCCCGGGCGGGCGCGCACGACGAAGCACTTGCCAGGGGTCAACAAGCAGACTCCCGCCGACGTCCTCCAAGACGGCATCTCGTTTCGAGGGAGGCGAGGGCGCCTCTTGAGCCCGCGCCGGCGATAGCCCGCCCGCTTTACGAGCTCGACTACATGGAGAATCAGACCACCCGTCCGACCGATACTGAAAGTGAAGATTTCGCGACCTTGTTCGCCCAGAGCGAGGCCAAGAGCGGCCCCGTCGAGGAGGGCAAGGTCGTATCCGGCACCGTCATCCAGCTGACCAAGGACTACGCCGTCATCGACATCGGCTACAAGTCCGAGGGCCAGGTGGCCATCAACGAGTTCGCCCCCGCGCCCGGCCAGGAGCCGCTCGTCAAGGTCGGCGACCGGGTGGAGGTGCTCGTCGAGTCCCGCGAGAACGATACCGGGATGGTCGTCCTCTCCAAGGAGAAGGCCGACAAGATGCGCATCTGGGACGAGATCTCGGCCGCCTGCGAGCGGGACGAGCTCGTCGAGGGCGTGATCGTCGGACGGGTGAAGGGCGGCCTCTCGGTGGACATCGGGGTGAAGGCCTTCCTGCCCGGCTCGCAGGTCGACATCCGCCCGGTGCGCAACCTCGACAAGATGATCGGCGAGAAGTTCAAGTTCAAGGTCATCAAGTTCAACAAGAAGCGGGGCAACATCGTCCT
>DATJVF010000311.1:0-10573 GCA_035501995.1 Anaeromyxobacteraceae bacterium | reverse complement strand
GGCTTCATCGGCCTTGGCATCATGGGCAAGCCCATGGCGAGGAACCTTATCCGCGGCGGCCACGCCCTCCACCTTCACAGCCGCAGCGGCGTCCCCGAGGAGCTCCTCGCCGACGGCGGGGTGCCCTGCGCCTGCGGGCGCGAGGTGGCCGAGCACGCCGAGGTCATCCTCGTCATGGTGCCCGACACCCCCGACGTCGAGAAGGTGCTCTTCGGCACCGATGGCGTCGCCGAGGGCCTCGTCCCTGGCAAGACCGTCGTCGACATGAGCTCCATCTCGCCCATGGCCACCAAGGTCTTCGCCTCGCGGGTGAACGCCCTCGGCTGCGAGTACGTCGACGCGCCGGTCTCCGGGGGGGAGCTCGGGGCCCGCAACGCCACCCTCACCATCATGGTGGGCGCGCGCGAGCCCACCTTCGAGGCCGTGCGGCCGATCCTCGCGCTCCTCGGCAAGAACATCACCCTCGTGGGCGGGAACGGGGCCGGGCAGACCTGCAAGGTGGCGAACCAGATCATGGTCGCCCTTCACATCGAGGCCGCGGCCGAGGCCCTCCTCTTCGCCTCCAAGGCCGGCGCCGACCCGGCCAAGGTCCGCCAGGCGCTCATGGGGGGGGCCGCGGCCTCGCGCGTGCTCGAGGTGCACGGCGAGCGCATGCTGAAGCGAACCTTCGATCCGGGCTTCCGCCTCGAGCTGCACCAGAAGGACCTGGGCCTCGCCCTCTCCGCGGCCCGCGAGCTCGGGCTCGCCCTGCCGAACACCGCCAACGCCCAGGAGCTCATGAACGCCTGCCGGGCCCAGGGCGGTGCGCGCTGGGACCACTCCGCCCTGGTGAAGGCGCTCGAGCTGCTCGCCCACCACGCGCTCGGCGAGTGACCGCCCTGCCCGGGCCCCGCCCGCCGCGACCGGGCCGGTTATGGAACCGCCATGCCCGAGATCGTGTTCACCCGCGCCCTGGAGCGCCACGTGCCGGTACCGGCCCGCAAGGTGGGAGGCGCGACCGTGCGCGAGGCGCTCCTCGAAGCGCTCGGCGGTGACGGGCGGCTGCGCGGGTACCTCTTCGACGACCAGGGCCTGTTGCGGCGCCACGTCGTGGTCTTCGTGGACGGAGAGGCCGTGCACGACCGCCAGGGCCTCGGCGACCCTGTCGCGCCGGGGAGCCGGATCTTCGTGATGCAGGCCCTCACGGGCGGCTAGTCCGGGCCATGGCGGACCAGCTCCAGCTCGCCACCCGCAAGGGCCTGTTCCTCCTCGCCCGGCGGGGAGGCCGTTTCCGGGTCGAGCGCGTCCCATTCCTGGGCGATCCGGTGACGGCGCTGCTGGAGGACCGCCGCGACGGCGCCCTCTACGCCGCCCTGAACCTCGGGCACTTCGGGGTGAAGCTGCATCGCTCCGACGACGGGGGCCGAAGCTTCGTCGAGGTGAGGGCGCCCTCCTTCGCCGCCCTCGAGGGCGGCCAGGGCCCCTCGGTGGCCCAGATCTGGACGCTCGCCGAAGGGGGCGTGGACGAGCCCGGCGTCCTGTGGGCGGGGACCATCCCGGCTGCGCTGTTCCGGTCGGCCGACCGCGGTGAGTCCTGGAGCCTCGTGCGGTCCCTGTGGGAGCGACCGGAGCGGCGAAGCTGGTTCGGGGGCGGCTATCCCGAACCGGGCGTCCACTCGATCTGCGTCGACCCGCGCGACCCGCGCACGCTCCTCCTCGCCATCTCCTGCGGCGGGGTGTGGTTCACCTCCGATGCCGCCGCGAGCTTCGAGTGCCGGTCGCGTGGCATGTACGCGGAGTACATGCCGCCCGAGCGGCACGAGGACCCCAACATCCAGGACCCCCACCGGCTGGTGCAGTCGCCCACCCACCCGGACGTGCTCTGGGTGCAGCACCACAACGGCGTATTCCGCTCGACCGACCTGGCACAGCGCTGGACCGAGGTGGACGCCATCCGCCCGTCGAAGTTCGGGTTCGCGGTGGCCGTTCACCCGCGCGATCCCGCCACCGCCTGGTTCGTGCCGGCCGCGAGAGACGAGCGCCGCGTCCCCGTGGACGGGTGCCTGCGGGTGGCGAGGACCCGCGACGGCGGCCGGAGCTTCGAGACCTTCGGGCAGGGCCTGCCGGAGGAGCACGCCTACGACCTCGTCTACCGCCACGGGCTCTCCGTCGATCCGGCCGGCGAAGAGCTCGCCATGGGGTCCACCACCGGCCATCTGTGGGCGTCCTCAGACGGCGGCGAGCGCTGACCCTGGAGGCGGGCCACCTCCCGCCCATCTACCAGGTGGCCTTTCGCCTGGCCCCGCGGTGACGGCACGCCGGGGGCCCGAGGCGCCGGGTCGCAACCCCCTGGCATCCTCGGGTCGGCCCTTCCCCTGTTCAGCGCTCGGCGGTCGATCCCAGGGTGGCCTCGCGCCTCTCGAGGAGCGCGGTGAGGCTGCGCCGCACCGGCGGCCGTCCGGAGAGCGACAGGCCGGCCGCCGCGGCCACCGAGAGCGTCGCCTCGAAGGCCTCGGCGCTCACGTGTCCGCGCGGCTCGGCGAGGAGGAGCGCCCCGCCCTCCTTCAGGGCCCCGTGCGCCTCGCGGAAGAAGCGGGCGGCGTCGGGGAGCTCGTGGACCACCGCGAACGCCAGCACGAGGTCGACCTGTCCCGCCAGGTCCTCGACGCCCAGGCTCTCCCCTCGGCCGAGCCTGAGCTCGATCCGGGGGAGGAGTCCGGCCTGGCCCGCGCGGCGACGGAGCCCCTCGAGCATCCTCGGCTGGAGGTCGACGGCCACCACGCGCCCGCGGGGTCCGACCCGGCGCGCGAGCTCGAGGGTGAAGAAGCCCATGCCGGGCCCGGGCTCGAGGACCGTCATCCCCTCGGACAGGAACGGCCCGAGCACCTTCGACGGATCCTGGACGAGCCTCCTCAGGGGGCTCGCGAGGAGGTATCCCAGCCACCAGGGGCAGACGCGGTGAGCCATGGCGGTCCTCCCGTGCGCGGTGCGGCGCCGCGCTAGTCGCGATCGGGCCCGGCCGCGCGGCGCGACCTCCCGACCGGGAGGGGCTCGCCGCGCAGGGACCAGTCGAGGATCTCGATGGGGTGGGCGGCCGGGAGCTCCACCCCGCGCTCGGCGAGGAGCCGCTGCACGTGCAGGGTGCAGCCCGGGTTGGCGCTCGCCAGGAACTCGGCCCCGGTGGCCACGAGGTGCGCGGCCTTGCGGCGACCTACCTCGGCGGCGCTCTCGGGCTCGAGGAGGTTGTAGACGCCGGCGCTCCCGCAGCAGGCCTCGCCGTCCAGGACCTCCACGAGCTCGAGCCCGGGGATGGCCCGCAGGAGGGCGCGGGGCGGGCCGTGGAGGCCCTGAGCGTGGCCGAGGTGGCAGGAGGCGTGGTAGGCGACCCTGGCCGGCAGGGGCCGGCGCTCGGCCCGCGGCTCGAGCGCGGCCACGAGCTCGGTGACGTCCCGCACCTTGGCGGCGAAGGCCGCTGCCCGCGCCGCGAACACCGGGTCATTGGCGAGGAGGCGCCCGCACTCCTTGAGGTGCGAGCCGCAGCCGGCGGCGTTCACCACCACGAGGTCCACCCGGGCCGCCTCGAAGCGCAGGATGAGGTCCCGCACCATCCGGCGCGCCGACTCCTCGCGGCCGGCGTGGGCCGAGAGCGCCCCGCAGCAGCCCTGTCCCCTCGGGACCACCACCGCGCACCCCTCGGCGGCCAGCACGCGCAGGGTGGCGTCGTTCACCTGCGGGAAGAAGACCCGCTGCACGCAACCCGCCACGAGGCCCACCCGCAGCCGCTCCGGACCCTCGGCGGCGGTGTGGGCCTTGAGGCGTCCCACCACCTGGCGGAGGGTGAGGGGCGGCGCCAGCGCCTCCATCCCGGCGAGGCGCGCCGAGGCGAGCCGCAGGAGGCCAGTGCGCCGGAACACCCACCTGAGCCCGCTCACCCGGAACAGGAACAGCAGCACCGCCACGAGCCTGAGCCGCCGCGGATAGGGGAACAGGGCGAAGAGGGCCGCCCGGTGGAGGCGCTCGCGCAGCGGGCGGCGGTAGGTCCTCTCGATGAGGACCCGCGCCTCGTCCACGATCTCCCCGTAGCGCACCCCGGAGGGGCAAGCCTCGACGCAGGCCAGGCAGCCGAGGCAGCGGTCGAAGTGCTCCACCGCCTCGGCGTCGAGCGCGACGCGGCCGTCCTCGAGGGCGCGGAACAGGTCGATGCGTCCTCGCGGCGAGTCGGCCTCGAGCCCCCAGGAGACGTAGGTCGGACAGTGGGGGAGGCAGAAGCCGCAGTGCACGCACTCGTCGGCGGGGGCGCGCGCGGGCCCGGATCCGGCCAGGGGTCGCGCGGTCGCCGGGGCGGTGGCCATCGTCAGATCCCTCCCACGAAGCGGCCGGGGGCGAGCCGGTGATCCGGGTCCAGGCGATCCTTCACCGCGCGCATGAGGCCGAGAGCCGGCGGAGGGGGACCCCAGGGGTCCAAGCCCGCGCGCACCTCGGGCGGGGCCGCGCAGAGGACGAGCGAGCCGGAAAGCGGCGCCAGCGCCGCCCGCGCGCGCTCGATGGCCCGGACGGCCTCCTCGGGCCCGCCCGGGCGGCCGGAGGCGAAGGCGACGCCCAGGGTGGGATAGAGCGCGGCCGCCCCGCCGCCGAGCGCACCCACGATCGGCTCGAGGGAGCGCAGGAGCGCCGGGAACGAAGAGGGCGGCGCGGTCGCCTTGACCCTGAGCGGCCCGCCGGCCCGGATGGCCTCGTGGCGGGCCAAGAGGGGGCGGGCCGCCGCCTCGTCGAGGAGCTCGTGCCCGTACCCGGCGCGATCGAGGAGCGCGCGGAGCCGGCCGAGCTCCGCCGCCAGGCCGGCCGCGAAGCCCTCGAGCCGCACGAGGAGCCCGAGGCTCGATTCCTCCAGGAGGCCGACCACCGAGGCCGGCTCGAGCCGCTCGGCCCGCAGCGCCCGGGCGAGCGCACGCGTGCGCTCGGCGTCGAGGTCGTCCACCCGTACCGTGGCCTCGGCCTCCGGCAGCGGATGGAGCCGCACCGCCACGGTGGTGAGGAGCGCGAGCGTCCCGAGCGATCCCACGAGCAGGCGCGGGAGGTCGAAGCCGGCCACGTTCTTCACCACCTTGCCGCCCCCCTTGGCGGGGGTGCCGTCGGCGCGCACGAAGCCCATACCGACCACGAGGTCGCGAGCGGATCCGAAGCGGTGGCGCAGCGGGCCGAAGGCGTTGCTCGCCACGATGCCCCCCAGGGTCGCCCGCTCGGGCTGCGGGGGGTCGAGCGCCAGGCGCTGGCGGTGCTCGGCGAGCCGCCGCCCGAGGGCGGCCAGCGAGAGGCCGGCCTCGACGACCGCGATCTGGTCCGAGGGCGCGTACTCCACCACCCGCGCGAGGCGGGTGGTGCGCAGGAGCACGTCGAGGGCGCGCGGCGGCGCGCCCAGCTCGAGCTCGGTCCCCCCTCCCACGAAGGTGAGCGACAGCCGGTCCCGCGCGCAGGCGGCGAGCACCTCCGCCGCCTCCTCGACGGTGGCGGGCTCGACCACCTGCCGCGGCACCACGCCCTGGATGGCGTCGGCCGGCTCGCCATGGCGCGCCCCGGTCACCACCGCTCGGCCTCGCCGGAGAGCTCGAGGGGGTGCGGGACGTAGGGGCCGGGCCGCTCGCCGCACAGGCGCGGGGTCGGGAAGACCTTGCCGGGGTTGAAGCGCCCGAGCGGGTCGAAGGCGCAGCGTACGCGCATCATGGTGTCGAGGCTGGCCTCGTCGAACATGTCGGCCATGGCCTCGGCCTTCTCGGTGCCCACCCCGTGCTCCCCGGTGATCGACCCCCCGTAGCGCACGCACAGGCGCAGGATGGCGCGCCCGAGCTCGCTGGCGCGCGCCTCCTCGCCCGGGACGCGCGCGTCGTAGAGGACCAGGGGGTGGAGGTTGCCGTCGCCGGCGTGGAAGACGTTGGCCACCCGCAGACCGGCGAGGCCGGCCAGCCGCTCGATGTCGCGCAGGACCTGCGCGATGCGGGAGCGCGGGATGACCCCGTCCTCGACGAGGTAGTTGGGGCTCAGCCGTCCCATGGCGGCAAAGGCGCACTTGCGCCCCTTCCACATGAGCGAGCGCTCCGCCTCGTCGCGCGGGACGCGCACCTCGAGGGCGCCGGCCCGCCGTGCGATGTCGGCGGCGCGCCCGGCCACCTCCTCGGCCTCGCTCCGGGGGCCGTCCGCGTCCATGAGGAGAGCGGCCCCCACGTCCGGCCAGTCCACACCGGTGGCCGCCCGGGCCGCCGCGATGGCCAGACGGTCCATCATCTCGATGGCGGCGGGCAGGATGCCGGCGGCGATGATCCCGGAGACCGCCTCGCCCGCCTCGTCGGTGGAGGGGAAGGTGGCGAAGAAGGTGCGGGTCGCCTGCGGGCGGCGCAAGAGGCGCAGGGTCACCTCGGTGACCACCCCGAGCATGCCCTCGCTGCCCACCAGCACCGCCAGGAGGTCGTAGCCCGGCACGTCGGGGGCCGGTCCTCCGAGCTCCACGAGCTCGCCCCCCTCGAGCACCACCCGCGCGGCGAGCACGTGGTTCACGGTGAAGCCGTACTTGAGGCAGTGGGCGCCCCCCGAGTTCTCGGAGACGTTGCCCCCGATGGTGCACACGCCCTGCGACGAGGGGTCGGGCGCGTAGTACCAGCCGGCCGCCTCCACCGCCCGCGACACCTCGAGGTTCACCACGCCCGGCTCGACGCGGGCCGTCCCGTTCTCGAGGTCCACCGCGAGCAGGCGGTTCATGCGCGCGAGCCCCACCACCAGGCAGCCTGGCGTCGGCCGGGCCCCTCCCGACAGCCCGGTCCCCGCGCCGCGCGGCACGATGGGGACGCCGGCCGCCTGGGCGAGCTTCACCACCGCCACCACCTCCTCGGTGGAACCGGGCAGGACCACCAGGCCCGGCCGCGTCCGCCCGTGCGTGAGGCCATCGCACTCGTAGGTGACGAGCCCGGCCGGGTCCGAGATGCAGTGGCGCACCCCGACCACCCGGGCGAGCTCCCGGGCCAGGGCGCGGAGCGCGCCCGGCGGAGGCGACGTCTGGGAGGGATCTCGCATCCCCGGCCACTCCCCCTCACTCCAAGACCTGGGTCTCGTCCCCGAAGCCTAGCCACCTTGACACCCGGCAGGGAACGCCCTCGCGGGGACCGCGACCGGAGGCGCCGATCCCCGTTGGCGACCGGACACCCGGGCCGCCCGCGAGCATCTCACACCTTGGAAAGGAGCGCTCATGAACCGCTTCAAGTACCTCGTCGTGGGTGGCGGCATGACCGGACACGCGGCGGCGGCGGGCATCCGCGAGGTCGACCCCCAGGGCCCGCTCGCCCTCCTCGGGGAGGAGCCGCAGCACCCCTACGCCCGGCCCCCCCTCTCGAAGGGGCTTTGGACCGGGAAGCCGGTCGAGTCGATCTTCCTCCCGGAGGTCAGGGACCTGAGCCTGTTCACCGGCCGCCGAGCGGTGGCGCTCGACCTGGCGGACCGGGTGGTGCGCGACGAGCGCGGCGAGGAGTTCGCCTACGAGAGGCTGCTCCTCGCCACCGGCGGCCGTCCCCGCCGGCTCCCGGTGGGAGGCGATCGGGTGATCTACCTGCGCACCCTGGCCGACTACCAGCGGATCCTCGCCGCCGGGCCGGAGGTGGTCGTGCTCGGCGGCGGGTTCATCGGCTCGGAGATCGCCGCGGCCCTGAGGCAGAGCGGGCGGACGGTGACCATGATCCTCCGCGAGGCCGGGATCGGCGCCGCGACCTACCCGGCCGCGCTCACCCGCTTCGTCACCGCCTACTACGCCGAGCGCGGGGTGCAGCTCCTCCTCGGCGAGCAGGTGGTGGCGATCGATCCGCGGGCGGCGCGAACCCTGGTGAGGACCGCCACCGGCCGGGAGGTCCTGGCCGACGTGGTGGTGGCCGGCCTGGGCCTCGAACCATCCGTCGAGCTGGCCCGCCAGGCCGGGATCGCGGTCGAGGACGGCATCCTGGTCGACGAGGAGCTGCGGACCAGCGCCGACGGGGTTTGGGCGGCGGGCGACGTGGCGCGCTTCCCCTGCGAGGCGCTGGGCGGGCGGGTGCGCATCGAGCACGAGGACAATGCCCTCACCATGGGGCGGGCGGCCGGGCGGTCGATGGCCGGCGAGACCTCGCGCTACGACCACCTCCCCTTCTTCTACTCGGACCTGTTCGACCTCGGTTACGAGGCCGTCGGGCGCCTCGACGCCCACGCCGAGATCGTCGAGTCCTGGAGCGAGCTCGGGCGCAAGGGGGTCTGCTACTACCTGCAGGAGGAGCGCGTGAAGGGCGTGCTCCTGTGGGGCCTGTTCGGCATGGTCGAGGCGGCCCGCGAGCTCATCCGCCGAGAGGGACCGGCCCGGCGCGAGGAGCTCCCCCGCGCCATTCCACCCGGCTAGGGGCCGGCGTGTCGAACCCGCGCGAGAGAGCCCCTCCCTCGGCTCGCGGGCGCCTCATCGGCGCGGTCGGCCGGCCCGGCGCGGAATCTCCTCGACGCCGCGACCGATCGGCGCGAGAACATCGCGCCGTGAGCGACGGCGGATGCGCAGGAAGAGGTCCTCGCTGGACCGAGGAGGGCGGGCCGGCCCCCCAGCGGGCGGAGCCCCTGGTGCGGTCTGGCCTCGCGCTGCTCCTCGCCTCCGCCCTCCTCCAGGCCTCCCCGGCCCGGGCCAGGGAGGCCCTCGGGCTCTCGGTCCCCTCGCGGGCGAACCCGTTCGCCGCCGCCCTCGTCGAGGGCGCGGTGGCCGCCGCCGAACGGGCCGGGCTCGAGCTCGTGGTCAAGGACGCCGGGGACGATGCCGACCAGCAGGTGGCCGACCTCGAGGAGCTTCTCCGGCGCAAGGTGAAGGTCCTCCTCGTCCTCCCGGTGGACGCGCCGGCCCTCGCGCCCGCCCTCGACCGGGCCGACGAGGCCGGTGTGCCGGTGATCTCGGTGGGGGCGAGGGCCGCCGGGGGCCCGGTGGCCTATCACGTCGCCTCCGACGACGTGGCGGGGGGGCGCCTGGCCGGCGAGTACACCTGCCGGCTCCTCGGCGGTCGCGGCGAGGTGGCCGAGCTCGAGGGCCACCCGGCCGTCCGCGACCGCGGCCAGGGCTTCCTGGAAGGTCTGCGGAGGGGCTGCCGCGGCGTGAAGCTGGTGGCGCGCGAGACCGCCCAGGCCGACCGTGCCGAGGGGCTCACGGTCGCCGAGAGCCTCCTCGAGGCTCACCCGTCGGTCGCGGCCATCTTCGCCGAGGACGACGAGATGGCCCTCGGCGCCGTGCACGCCCGGCAGCTCGCCACCCGCCGGGTCCACATCGTCGGCTACGGGGCCAGCGCGGACGCGCTGAAGGCGGTGGAGAGCTGCGACCTCGCCGCCACCGTCGCCCCGCAGCCCGGGCAGATGGGGCGGGTGGCCGTGGAGAGGGCGCTGGCCCTCGAGAGGCCGGGCAGGGCCCCGGCGCGGACGGTGACCGTCCTCGTGGCCCCCAAGCTGGTGGTCGGCCCGAGCTGCCGCTAGAGGTTCAGGGCTTCTTCGGCCCGGCGGCCTCGCCGGCGGACGGAAGGTCGAGGGCGCGCTCGATCTCGCGCACCTTGGCCTGGATGAGGCGCTCGTTGCGGGGCCCGAGCCGCAGCATGTGCTTCTCGACCTCGCCGAGCTGCTCGAGCCTCGGGTCGGTGAACTCGAACAGGCCGCGATCGCCGTGCACGGCCAGCTCTCCATTCACCACCGGTGCCATCTCCAGCCTGTGCAGCGCCTTGGCGGTCACGCGGTCGAGCGAGGCGCCGGGGTAACCGAGGGCGCGGTAGGCGGCCTCCACCAGCCCGTGCAGCTCCCGGTAGGCGCGGGCGACCGCCTGGGCGTCGACGGTGGCGATGGCGTTGGCGAAGCCGTCGTAGCGCTTGTAGGACGCCTCGGCGATCACGGTCTGGCCGCCCCGCTCCACCGCCGTGAAGGGCTCGGCCGGCGCCAGGAACCCGAGCTGCTTACGGGGCGAGACGCCCTCGGCGAGGTTGTCGGTGACGATGGCCCAGCGGCGCACCACCTCGCCCTGGGCGATCCAGCTGCGGTAGGCCTTGTCGGCCGAGACCGCCGCCAGGAGGTCGCCCATGCGCTCCGGGGCCACCGCCGGCGGGGCGCCGGAGGGCTCGGTGGCCGAGGGCGCGCTCACCTGGGCGGGCGGAGGGGCGGGGGGCGTCGGGCCGGGCTGCGGCCGGCAGCGCAGGTAGAGCACCACCCCCACCACCACGACGAGGAGCAGGGGGAGGATCCAGATCGCACGGCTCGGCCGCCGCAGCACCTGGCGAGGTTCGGGCATGGGCTTCTCCTGGGGCCCTACGCTTGGGGCCGCACCCCTCGGGGCGCCCCGAGGGCGCCCGCACAGTCATTTACCCCACGGCCGAAGAGACTCTCAGGGAAACGGCCGGACGGCAAGTTCGGCTCGGCCCGCGGAGCCAGTCCCCCGCGGGGCCGGCCCTCGCCGTTCCCGGGTTGCCTCTCGGTGAGGCGGCCGCCGGGCTCGCCGAGAGCGCCTCGCCAGAAGCACCGTCGCTCGCCCGGGGGGAGCGCTAGGGGTATGCGGCGGCCGCCCGTCACCTTGGGCGACGAG